>CAMDOH010000003.1 GCA_945903605.1 Akkermansia muciniphila | reverse complement strand
AAAGAAAAACGGCGCGGACCGTGAGGTTCGCGCCGTGATTGATTTCAATCGTCTGCTACTTCTTTTTGCCGGCCTTCTTGGTGGGCACGGTGGCAATGGTCTGCAGGATGCGGCTGGCGATTTGGTAGGGATCGCCTTGTGAGTTCGGTCGGCGATCTTCCAAGTATCCGCGATAATCGTTGTTCACGAAACTATGCGGCACGCGGACGGAGGCGCCGCGATTGGCGATGCCGTAGTTAAACTTGTCGATGGACTGCGTTTCGTGCAGGCCGGTGAGTCGCAGGTGATTCTCCGGACCGTACACGGCGATGTGTTCATTCTTATATTTGTCGAACGCGGCCATGAGTGCTTCGAAGTATTCTTTGCCGCCGACTTCGCGCATGTGGGTCGTCGAGAAGTTGGAGTGCATGCCGGAGCCATTCCAATCCACATCTTTACCGAGCGGCTTGCAATGCCACACGACATCCACTTCGTAATTTTCGCACAGGCGCATGAGGATGTAACGGGCCATCCACATCTGGTCGGCAGCGGACTTGGAGCCTTTGCCAAAGATTTGGAATTCCCACTGGCCTTTCGCCACTTCGGCGTTGATGCCTTCGTGGTTGATGCCGGCGTCGAGGCAGAGGTCCAAGTGTGTATCTACAATCTCGCGGGCGATGGAGCCGACGTTTTTGTAGCCGACACCGGTGTAATACTCGCCCTGCGGCGGTGGGAATCCGCCACCTTGAGGAAAGCCGAGTGGCGCTCCGTTTTTGTAGAGGAAATATTCCTGCTCGTAGCCAAACCACGCGCCGGGGTCGTCGAGAATGGTTGCGCGCGCATTGCTCGGATGCGGCGTCTTGCAATCGGGCATCATCACTTCGCACATGACGAGCACGCCGTTTTCCTTGGTGCTGTCGGGATAGACGGCCACAGGCTTGAGCATGCAATCGGATGTGCGGCCTTCAGCCTGACGCGTGGAGCTGCCATCGAAGCCCCAGTACGGGAGGTCCTTCAATTTCGGGAAGCTCGCAAATTCTTTGACTTGGGTTTTGCCGCGGAGGTTGGGGACCGGCTCATAGCCGTCCAGCCAGATGTATTCGAGTTTGTATTTCGCCATGGTCTTGAGTGTTGTTGTTCGTTCGTTTCCGGCCAATGGAACAAGGGACATTCCAATGATTCGGTCGTGGGAGTTGAGCAAGGGTTATGCCAGCGTGCAAGGGTTTTTACAGCAGCACGCGACAAACCCCACAACGATGCTGCCAATGAATGTGTTTATCGATTTGGATGAATTTGATTGCGCTAAGTTGAATTAGAATCGACTGGCTAAAGATTAACAGAATGCGCAAATTGATACGTGCAGAACTCGGAATGCTGAAGGGACCGGGACTCGATGTTGAACGTCAAAAAAACACTTCGATCGACTGTGAACCTGAGCTTCGATGGGCGAGTGTTCAAAGTCTTTCTTGGGCCGGATGCGGTTCAACGATTCAATAACGAGGCGCATGTGTTACGTCATCTCGAGAAGAGTGGATGTGGTTTTGTTCCCCGACTACTCGAAGCGGATGCTGAACGACTGCAGATTATCACAACCAATTGCGGTAGCCGCGTGGAGCATTTGGATGCGGACCGAATGAGGGAATTGTTCTGCGAATTGGAACAATTTGGAGTGCGCCATGATGATGCTGATTTGCGAAATGTGACTTACCGATTTTCGGACGGACGATTTTGCGTGATTGATTTTGAACTGGCCACGATTCTCCCGGGGTTCGAGCAAATGAAGGCATGAACCCGATTCCAGCGCGCACAAAGGCCACATCCACTTCGATCAAATGGTCCGGCTGCACGGATCGGGGAAAGGTGCGCGCCAACAATGAGGATTCTTTTTTGGGTCTCCATTTCAATGCGAAGGAAGTTCATCACCTCGGGAAACACGGCGACTCGGCAATGGGCAACATGGATTTTGTGTTTGCCGTCTGCGATGGAATGGGAGGCGCGCTCGCTGGAGAATTCGCCAGCCGCATCGCTGTCGAAAAAATCACTAGCCTTCTTCCGCGCAGTTATCAACGATCAGCCACAGGCTTAAAAAAAGATATCCAGAGCGTGTTTTCTGAACTCTACAAACAGATTCACAAGTCCCTCGCGTTTCTCGGCAACAGCTACAGTGAATGTCGTGGAATGGAAACCACGCTGACTCTTTGTTGGTTTGCTCCGGGTTGGCTGTATTTCAGTCACATTGGCGATAGTCGACTTTACAAACTGTCCGGAAAAAATGGCGAAATCCAACAACTGAGCGAAGATGACACTCACGTTGGCTGGCTTCTACGGAACGGAAAAATCAACGAACGCGAGGCGCGATCGCATCCGAGGCGGAATGTGCTCCAGAAGGCATTGGGCGGTGACCATCAGTTTGTCGATCCGCAAGTGGGTGCAGTAACCTATGAAGCGGGCGACATGTTTCTGCTCTGCAGCGATGGTTTGATGGATGGATTGCACGAGCATCAGATCTTGGAACTACTACATCCATCCGACTCGAAAGTGAGCTTGGATAATCCGGCGCAGTTGCTCGTGGATGCGTCAGTGAAATTGAGCGGACGCGATAACACAACGGCGCTCGTTGTGACAATCATCTGACCAAAAAAAACCGCCGCGCCAGTTTCCTGACGCGGCGGCTGAATCAGAATTGCAGATTAACCGTGGTAACCTTCTTCGCCGTGCTCTTCGAGATCGAGACCGATCGTCTCTTGTTCCTCATTCGGGCGCAGGCCAATGACAGCCTTCACGACGTATGCAATGACTGCCGTGGCGACCACTGATAGCACCAAGGTGATGGCGACAGCCTTGAGCTGTTCATTCAACAGACCTCCATCGATGATCAGTTTGGCGAGGCCGTTGTCCTTCGCGTAAGTGTTCGCGTCGGTCAGGTTGCCATTCGCGGCAGAAGAGGCGAACACACCCGTCAGGATGGCACCGAGAGTGCCGCCGATGGCATGGACGCCGAAGGTATCCAGCGCGTCATCATAACCCATCATCGCCTTCAATTTCCAGCAAGCGAAGAAAGGAACAATGCCCGCGATGATCCCGATGATCACAGCGCTGTTGATGGTAACAAATCCGCAAGCCGGAGTGATCACCACGAGTCCAGCCACTGCACCGGAGCAGAAGCCCAGTACCGAGGGTTTGCCGCGGAATACCCACTCTGCCATGGCCCAAACAAAGGAAGCGACGGCCGCAGCGATGGTGGTGGTGGCGAAGGCGTTGGCCGCGATGCCGTCAGCTGCGAGTGCGGAACCGGCGTTGAAACCGTACCAACCGACCCAAAGCATACCCGTGCCGATCATGCACATGACCATGCTGTGCGGCTGCATGTTCTGCTTACCAAATCCGAGACGGGGTCCGAGAATGTAGCAGAGCACCAATGCGCTCCAACCTGAACTCATGTGAACGACCGTGCCACCAGCGAAGTCGATCGCGCGAATCTTTGCGCCGCCGTTCCAAACTCCGTTCATCAATCCGTCCACACCCCAAACCATGTGTGCGAGCGGGAAGTAGACTGCGAACATCCACAGCGCAACAAACAACAGGATGGCGCTAAACTTCATGCGCTCGGCGATGGCGCCGACGATGAGTGCGGGAGTGATGATGGCGAACATGAGCTGGTACATGGCGAAGGCCGTTTCAGAAACCCAGAAACAATAGTTTGTGTCAGGGGCTGCGCCGACGTCTTTGAGGAACAAGTGTTTCATGCTTCCCATGTAATGCGTGCCACCTTCACCGAAGACCATCGAATAACCGCAAACCCACCAAAGCAGTGTGACAAGGCCGGCGATTCCAAAGCACTGTGCCAGGATGGAGAGGACGTTCTTCTTGCGAACGAGACCGCCGTAGAAGAGCGCCAAGCCGGGCAACGTCATGAATAGCACCAACGCGGCGCAAATCATCATGAAGGCATTGTGGCCAGGACCAGCAACACCCACGCTCGCGGTGGTGAGACCTTCAGGAACAGCATCCACTTCTTTGCCGTCCTTGTCTTTCGTTTTGGCCTTCAACGCCGCAGTGGGATCCACATTGCCGATGTAAGCCTCGAGTCCCGCTATTCGCTGTTCAAGTGTCGGCGTGGGTTTTTCCGTGGTCGGCGGCGTGTTGGTCGTCGTTGGCTGGCCTTGGACGGAAATCTGCGAACCGCAGATCAGCGCCAGCATTGTCAGAGCTAATATTGTTTTTTTCATTGGTTGGAATTAATTCGGAGTTGAATCAGACGGCGTGTTCGCCTTTTTCGCCGGTGCGAATGCGGATGACTTCTTCGATGTTGGACACGAAGATTTTCCCGTCGCCAATTTTGCCTGTCTTGGCGGCTTTGATGATAGCGTCGGTGGCGGCGACTGCTTTGGTATCGGCAACGACGAGTTCGATTTTAATCTTGGGCAAAAAATCGACTGTGTATTCGCTGCCGCGATAGATTTCGGTGTGGCCTTTCTGGCGACCAAACCCCTTTACCTCGGTGACGGTCATCCCATCGATGCCCGCCTCTCCCAAGGCGTCTTTGACTTCTTCAAGCTTGAACGGCTTGATCACTGCCTCAATTTTTTTCATTCAGGTATTATGTTTTGCCGACGGTTATTGCGGTCGCAATCCGGTTACGACCAACGAGCGCGTCTTCTAAAGCAGCATCAATGCCAAACGAATTGGCAAAATGAGATGGAGCGTTTACTGGCCGGTTTTACTTGGAAAACCCACGCTGAGACTGGGTTTAAACCCGATGAGTTGCCAGCCGAAGGAGTGAATCTTGGTCAGACTGACTAATTCGAGACAGTTCTGACTGACGATCAACTGTAGATGATAAGACGGATATTTTCGGGAAGATCTTTCGAGATTTCCGTGATCACATCGCCGGTGAGCAGGGATTTCAAGGTGCGCTGTTTCGTAGCGCCGAGGATGAGGTAATCGATGCCCAAAGTCGCGGCAAAGTCCAGAATGGTGGCTGCAGGATGATCGCTGATGGCATAGATAGGGACAACTTGTACTCCGAGCCTGCCGCCATTTTCCAAGGCATTGGCCATGATCCGAACGGCATCTGAATCATCTTGCCAATGATGTTTCTCGGGGTTTGCAAGTGTACCGGGAAGTTTCACGGCCAATTGTTTTACATACAGGACGTATAATGGGCAGTTGCGCAGTTTTGCTTCTTGAAGCGCAAAAGAAATCACTGGAGAAATGCCACGCGCGGCGATCATGATGGATTGCGGCTTGTCTAATTCGAGTTGTCGCTCGGCATGATCGTCCTCGATGGCCTCGGCGATTTCTTCGCGAACTGTGACTGTCTTCAAATGCTGGCGTTTCTGCGAATAGCCGCGCAGGCCGAACCCGATGCCGAGAACGATGAGTGTGAAATAGAGCGCGTCGGGTTTTGTTTTTCCGATGGTCATCTCAACGGCGAACAGCGTGAAAAATGTCACTCCCATGATGCCACGCTCCAACCAATGCATGGCCAAAGTTGTGTTGAACGTGCAGGATCCGAGGTTCACCGTGATCGCACCAACCACGCCGATGGCATATAAACCGGCCAATAGCTCCAGACCTTCTGTCGGCTTACTGATTGTCATCATCAACACGATGATGGGTAATCCTACCGCAAGTACCATCGGCCACCACGGTACACCGTGTGGATTGAGTTTTGTGAATGGGCGCGGCATCTCACCGTCTCTGGCAAGCATGTAAATCAATCCGATCAAAGCGGCGATGGCTGTGTTCACCGCACTCACGAGCAGCAAACCGACGACGATACCAACAACAAGCCCAATGATTTTGGCAGCTGATTCCGAATGAAAAGTCAGCCAAGCATATTTCTCCGCCATGAAGCGCAGGACGTCTTCATAATGCGCTTTGATGTCATCCATCTTCACCAAGTCGCTCGGCAATGCCAACAAAGCCAACCCAAGAATTGTTGTGCCGATAACGACTTCGATGCCGACTGGCAGGATGGACTTCATCGCCGTGCGAGTGACAACGGGCTTCTCTGCCGTTGAACCGGGGTCGGCCTTCATCACTCCTGTCAGGTTGGCGATTGCTTCCACACCGCTCAACGCGAGGATGGCACCGCAAAAGGCAATCCATAGTTCAGAGAATCCAATTGTACGCCCCCCTTCCAACGGCGCACTCAATGCCTCTACTTGAGAAAGTCCGGTTATCAGATATGGCGCACTCATTCCAATCAACGCCACGACAACCACCACCATCGGCACGGCCAACCAAACGGCCAGACTCCCCGTGTGTTTGGGGCCAAAGAAATTCAGGAATCCAACAAAAACCATCAAACCCATCGCTGAAACAGCCAAGTATTGTTTGGGGACACCGAAGTAACTGAGCGCAGACCACCCGCTGAGCGCAGCCGTCACTGTGAAATTGGCGACCAATAATAAAGCGCCAATCATCGCCAATGTCCGGCTCTGACTGCGCGCCGCCGAATAAACGCCTCCGCCATCTGGAAAACAACGGCAAACGACGATGTAATTGTACGCGACAAGCGCCGTGAGAAAGCAGACCGCCAGAATTACAGGGAGGCAGCGGTACCCCCAAATGAGGTCTTTCTGACCCAGAAAAATAGGCGCCGTGAAGGCCAGACCGATGACGTAAGCCTTGCTGGTGCCCCAATCGCCGTAAAGCAACGCAGCAGCCCGTTTCCAATCCACATTGCGAGGTCGGTGTATACCCGTGTTTTCCAGATTAACCTCTTTAGCGTTTGATTCGAACGGTTTAGCTCATCGCAGTATGACACCGCAAACAAGTTCAGAGATTGTTATTTTAACCTCTGGCAAAGGTCAAACCGAGAATGTGTGACCGTTGAATATTCCACTTGCAAACGAGTCTCATTTCCATGAGCGTGGCGTCACGGATGTCAGTCAAACTGGATTTATTTCGACCAGTGGAGGCGGGAAGCTGCCCGACCCCAACTCTTTGCCCGCTCACCGACGTAAAACCTGGCACCTCCGTTCGAATCAAGCAACTTTCCGCTTCCAAAGAAATCACGAACCGATTGCGCGAGCTTGGATTTTGCGAGGAACAACGCATCAAACTGCTGGCCAAGAGTGGCCAGATTATCTGCCAAGTTTGCAACACTCGCCTTGGAATCAGTGACCGACTCGCGAAAACCATCCTCGTTGAACCGATGCGAGAGATGGTTCCCGCAGCCTGAACATGGCTGCCGATCCGACTGCTCTGCACCAACTCCCGCTTGGCCAAACAGGAACCATTATCGCCATCAATCTTGTCACCGACGATGCTCGGCGCATTCAGGAGATGGGACTCTTGCCGGGCACCAAAGTTGAATTGATTCGTTTCGCACCACTCGGCGATCCTGTTGAAATCAAAGTTCGCGGCTACCACCTTTCACTCCGCAAGCACGAGGCAGAACAAATCATCGTCGTCCCCACCGTCTGAATCCAGCAATGCCTGCAGCCGCCAATCAGAACCCGTTGGTCGTTCTCACTGGCAACCCGAATTGCGGCAAGACCACACTCTTCAACATGCTCACGGGGCTTCGAGCCAAAGTGGGCAACTACGCAGGCGTCACCGTCGAACGCAAAGAAGGCAAACTGCGCGACACCGACATCACGATACTTGATCTGCCCGGCACCTACAGCCTGAGTCCGAATTCACTCGACGAACAAATCGCGCGCGACGCCCTGCTCCATCATCTCGGCGATGTGCCCGAGCCTGACTTGGTGGTCATTGTCGTTGATGCCTCCAATCTCGAACGCAACCTCTATTACGCCACGCAAGTCATCGAACTGGGCCATCGCACTCTGATCGCGCTGAACATGATGGATGTCGCGCGCAGCCATGGACACGAAGTGAACTCAGTCGCCCTTTCAAGCGAACTTGGCGTGCCTGTATCGCCAATTATCGCCAGCACTGGCGAAGGAATCCCTCAATTGCGCGAATTGATTCTCGCCACATTGAAACAGCCCGCAGCGACTGCTGCACCCTGTTTTGGCCAGTTGCCAGCCGCCTACTCCAACGAAATCGATGCGTTCACCCAACTGCTCACCCAGAGCGGAGTCTCTCGAAATTCCGCACAGGCCGAAGCTCAATTGATTGTCTCCGACGAGAAATTCCTTTCCATCAATTCCAAGTACTATCCCACGATCAACCTTGAAAAGGTCGTTGCTGCGCGCGATCGAATCACCGCTGCGAAACTGGACTGGCACACCGCCGGCATCGCCGCCCGATACACTCGCATCACGAGCATTTGCGACACATCAGTCACACAATCAAACGCGAACCGTGAGACCATCAGCGACCGCCTCGACCGTGTTTTCACACATCGATTTTGGGGGTTGCTCATTTTTGTGATGGTGATGGCTCTCATGTTCCAATCGATCTTCACCTTCGCCGAATGGCCAATGAAATGGATCGAGCAAGGAGTTGGTTGGACCGGTAGATTTGTGGAATCCAATATGTCCGAAGGCGAATTCAGGAGCCTGTTGGTCGATGGAGTCATCGCAGGCGTCGGTTCTGTGCTCATCTTTCTACCCCAAATCTGTCTACTCTTTCTCTATATCGGCCTGCTCGAAGATACGGGCTACATGGCGCGCGCGGCGTTTCTGATGGATCGATTCATGAGCAAGGTGGGACTGCACGGAAAAAGTTTCATCCCAATGCTCAGCTCCTTTGCCTGCGCCATTCCCGGCATCATGGCCACGCGCACGATTGAGACGCCGAAGGATCGGCTCGTCACGATTCTCGTCGCGCCATTGATGAGTTGCTCTGCCCGACTGCCAGTTTACACCGTGCTCATCGCCGCCTGTATTCCCAAAGAGAAACTGTTCGGCGTTTTGGGTCTGCCTGGTTTGACCATGTTGGCGATGTATCTGCTTGGGATCATCATGGCGCTGTTCATGGCATTCATCTTCAAACGATTTCTTCTCAAAGGCCAGACACCCATGCTGATCCTCGAGCTGCCCCCTTACAGACGGCCGGTGCTTGGCGTCACTCTGCAACACATGTGGGATCGCTCAAAACTCTTCATTCGCCGCGCTGGCACAGTCATTCTCGGCATCAGCATTCTACTTTGGTTTTTGGCAACCTATCCAAAGAATGATGTCATCGCCTCAGAATTTGCCGCCCAACGAGAGGCACTCATCTCACAAAAGATCGAAGAGCCGATTCTGAAGGAGAAGCTCGGAGAAATTGAAATCGCCAGATCCGGCGCACAGCTCCGCCACAGCTACGCCGGTCAACTGGGTCGCTTCATCGAGCCAGTCATTGAGCCACTCGGATTCGACTGGAAAATCGGCATAGGAATCGTTGCTTCATTTGCCGCGCGCGAAGTCTTCGTGAGCACGATGTCCACCGTGTACAACGTCGGAAATGATGATGGGGGAGATGACGGGACACAATCTTTAGTCACCGCGTTGCGCGCGCAAAAGCGTGCAGATGGCTCGCCGCTATTCACTTCACTCGTAGCGGTCACGCTGATGGTTTTCTACGTGTTCGCACTGCAATGCGTCAGCACGATTGCGATTGTGCGCCGTGAAACCGGCGGTTGGAAATGGCCAGTCTTCCAGTGGCTTTACATGGGTGCGCTGGCTTGGGTACTGTCATTTGTGGTGAGATCGGCTGGATTGTTTCTCGGATATAATTGAGCGCTTCGGGACAATTTGGCTTGGACAACTTCTTGATTCTGCCTCATACCCGACCAGCATTAATTATCGATCATGGCTGCAAACAAGCGTGGGAGAGATAGATCGCAATCGGTTTCGACCACACCGCTCACATCTGTTCCATCTGCCGCCGATGGAGTCGAGCCAGCGAAAATAACTACCGAACCTCCACCGACCGAGCCATCAACCAGCAAAGGCAGCTTCTATCGACGGACAGATTGGTTGGCATTCTGGATCACCGTTTTTGTTTCATTCGTCGGTTACTACTACACGCTGGCGCCGGATCTGACGCTGGAGGACAGCGGTGAATTATGCGTGGGATCGATGTACGCAGGTGTGCCTCATCCGCCCGGATACCCTGTCTGGACAATCTATTCCTGGCTCTTCACCAAACTAGTACCGTTCTCCAATATCGCATGGCGAGTGGCATTATCCTCCGCCGTGGCTGCTGCGTTTTCATGCGGACTACTCGCATTGATGGTCTCGCGTGGAAGCGCATTGATTCTGCGCGGCACTGAATTTTTCAAGGACATTGCTGACAACGACGAGAAATGGATTTCCGCAGTCAGCGGCGTCGTCGCAGGTCTGCTGCTCGCATTCAACGGATTCATGTGGAGCCAGGCGGTCATCGTGGAAGTATACACGCTGGGCATCTTCACCTTTGTGGCCGTGCTCGCCTTGATGATGCGCTGGTTCTACGACATGGAGAAACGGCGATACCTCTATCTGGCTTATTTCGTCTTCGGCATTTGTTTCACGAACCATCAGACACTCATTTTGGCGGCGATCGGCTTGGAAGCGATAGTGATTCTTGCGAACCCATCACTCGGCCGCATTTTTGCCATCTGCAACACCTTCCTTTACGTCGCCGGATTGTTGGCCAAGGCGTGGTCGAGCAAATCCAACATGCCGCCCGAAGGCAGTCTCGTCGTGTTTGGCATCTACAATTTAGTCGGACTGGGATTCACGATCTCCTTGTTGTGGCTCACCCTGAAAAGTGAACGGACAACCAAGCTGACTCTCACCATCATCTGGACACTGCTGATGATCATCTTCACCCGGATGTGGGTGAATGCGGTTGGAGATTCAAACATGGTCTCGGCGAATCGTTATTTGATTTACTGGTCTCTCCTGACACTGGGCGCGCTCGGGTTCTTTTTGATTTATCCCTTCTTCGTTTCCGATCCCAAATCGGAATCCAAATCGCTACAGAAATCAGTCTTCACAGATTGGCTCACGATGGGCTGGACACGGCTGGCCTGGATACTCGGCGCAGCATTTTACATCTACATGCCCATTGCCTCGATGACCAATCCACCGATGAACTGGGCCTATCCAAGAACTGTGCAGGGATTCTTTCATGCACTTTCGCGCGGCCAGTATGACCGCATCATGCCCACCGAAAGCCCCACGGTGCTTTTGAAACAGATTGGCATCTACTTCAGCGAAGCCACGCACGAATACAATTTGATATTCGTGATTGTGGCCATCCTGCCACTGGCATTTTGGTGGTTCATCGACAAACGAGACAAAAGATGGTGGGCCGGAATTCTCTTCACTTACATCAGCTTCACAATCGTCCTCATCATTCTGATCAACCCGACCGGCGACATGATGAACCGCCACCTGAACAAGGTCTTCTTCGCTGGCACCTATGTTTTTCTCGGATTGGGAATGGGACTTGGTCTGGCATTGTTGATGGCAATGGCCGTCACAAGAAACGCAATCTTCACCTCACTCTTAGTCGGGGTACTCGGCACGCTATTGTTTGCCGACACCTTCACAACCTACAAAACCCTCTCGACAATTAATTCTGAGACTCCGCGACTGGGCGCTATCGTCGGCATCATCCTGCTCGCTGTTTTTTCCTGCACGCTGTTCGCACTCATCAACCGCTCGTTCGAAGTTTTCAGACGCAAACTGATTGCCTTGGCCCTGTGCGCGCTTGCCCTTTTCCCAACCAGATTGATGTTGGCCAACTGGGCTGAAAACGAACAACGCGGACATCTGTTTGGATTCTGGTACGGCCACGACATGTTCAAGCCTCCCTTCGACATTTTCCCTGAGATGGAAAAGAACGCGATTCTCTTTGGAGGGACAGATCCAGGCCGTTTCTGTCCCACCTACATGATTTTTTGCGAGAGCCAGATCAGCCCAAAGAATCGGCGCGACCCCGAATTCGATCGTCGAGATGTTTACATCATCACACAAAATGCCCTGGCCGACGGAACTTATCTGCAATACCTCCGCGCACACTACAATCGCAGCAAGCAAGTGGATCCACCCTTCTTCCAGGAACTACTCCGATCCAAATCAGTTTCTTCATTGGATAAATTCTTCGGTGATTGGCTGGGCAATCGAGTGGAAACATCCCGGCGCGAAGCGGGAGTTTATCCCAAATCAGAGATCTTCATTCCAACGCCGAGCGATTCACAGATTGCCTACGACGAATACGTGAGCGATGCGCAACGCCGCATGCAGGCCAATCAATTGAGAAACGGTGAAGACATTCGTTTTTTCATCGAGTACCTCTGCTCCTCTTGCAAGGCCGCCGTTCCCTATGTGTTCGACGCCCGACAATGGATGCAAGTCCAGCAAATGGGCGCCAAGGGAATCCCCTGCCCCAACTGCCAGACACCGTTGATCAACCGCGTTTCCGAACGCGTGCAGGTGAACGGCAGCATCGCTGTGATGGCCATCAACGGCCTGCTGGCCAAACGGATCTTCGACGAAAACAGCACCAATGAATTCTATGTCGAGGAAAGTTTCCCACTCGACTGGATGTTCCCGTATCTCACACCTCATGGAATCATCATGAAGGTCAACCGCAAGCCACTAGAATCATTGCCAGCCGAGGTGCTTGCGAAAGACCGCCGGTTTTGGCGCAAGTATTCCGAACGTCTGATAGCAGACTGGGTCTCGCCGGAAACTACAGTGTCGCAAATCTGCGAATGGGCTAAACAAGTCCACCATTTGAAGAACCTGAAAAACTTCAAAGGCGACCCCAAGTTTATTCGCGATAATGACGCGCAAAAATCCTTCTCCAAATTACGCGGATCCATCGCTGGCCTTTACGCATGGCGACTGACTCAGACCGCCAAAGGTTCCGCTGAACACAAACAGATCTACGAAGAAGCTGACTTTGCTTACAAACAAGCACTGGCATTTTGCCCCTACAGCCCCGAAACCGTGATGCGTTACACTGGATTTCTTGCAACGAACGGCCGGTACATTGACGCCCTCAACGTCGCAAAGGTTTTCGAACTGCTCGACCCCGAAAGCCCCATCGCAGCCCAGCTTGTAAATGAACTCAAACAATACACTGACTCAGAAAAATCCAGCCAGCCCAGAAGCCGGATGCTGCAGCAACTCGAACAGCGGCAAATTGCCAACCCAACCAACATCGACAACACCCTTAATCTTTTCTTTGCCTATCTCAACGAAGGACAAACCAACAAGGCGCGAAAACTCATAGAAGGAATCGACAACACAAACCAAGTCAGCGTTCTCAATCTCACTTTTCTCGCGCAGGCCTATCGCGTGCTCCACGATCCATCCCGACAAGAGGAAATCACTATGCGCCTGACCAAACTGTCACCAAACACACCCGATGTTTGGTACGACCTAGCTACTGTCCAAAACACGCTTGGAAAAACAAACGATGTTTTTGAATCACTGTCGCGCGCATTAAAAGAAAGTGACGCCCGATTACCTCTAAAACCGACGGCGAGAAACTTCAGATCCATCCTCGTCACCGATACCAACTTCAACAATCTCCAATCTCTGACTGATTTTAAGAAGCTGCTAGCCGCGCCCAAGTAAACATCAACCCTGCGCCTGCATCTCGTAATTCAAAACCGACAGCGCGTAAACCGCCGCTGTTTCACTACGAAGCACCAAGGGACCCAAACTGATTGGCAGTGCGCCTGCAGACTCGATCGAATTCGTTTCCTGCGGCGTAAAATCTCCCTCCGGCCCAATCCAAATGGCGATGACATTTGGCGCCCGCCCTTTTTCCGATCTGAACTGATCAACCCATTGACGAGGATGTTTGCGCGCGGATTCCAAACTGGCCAATAAAACCAGATCTGCCGCATCGAGTTTCCGCTGACATAACTCAACACTCGCCGGAGCATCAATCTTCGGCAACCAAGGTGACCCGCACTGTTTGATCGCCTCGATTGCGATGGCATTCCACTTAGTCAATCGCATCTCCACAGCTTCATCCTCGACTTGAGCAACCGAACGATCGGCCTTCACAGTGATAATTCGTTCTGCACCTAACTCGGTCGCCTTTTGTATCACCCAATCCATTGCCTTGCCTTTGATCAATGCTTGGACAAGCCATAGTCGGCATGTGGAAACTGGCAAACGATTCCGCGCCACCACCGACAGGCGGACCAGATCTTGATCGACGGTCAGGACGACACAGTGGCATTCCTGCCCAGCACCATCGAGCACCGCTACTTTCTCGCCAACGCGGATCCGCAATACGTTCGCCGCATGATGGGCCTCCTCGCTCGTGAGTCGCACTTCATTTCCAGTGCAATGATGTGGCTCCAAAAAGAAACGGCGCAAATTCAACTCCTCCTGAACAGGTTCTTCGCGAGATCAAAGAAATTCTTCATCCGCGGATTGACGCTCTCATCGCAGATCGCTGAGAATTCCTCGAGTTTGACCCGTTGCTCGCGCGAAAGTTTTACCGGCACTTCCACGATCACACGCACGTGCAAATCGCCGCTGCCGCTGTTCGAGAGACTGGGCACACCCTTTCCGCGCAAACGAAAGATAGTCGACGATTGTGTTCCCGCTGGAATCTTGATTGGCATCGGCCCATTGAGAGTAGGGATCGAAAGCTCACCACCCAGAGTTGCCGTCACAAAACTGATCGGCACTTCACAGAGCAGATCTTCACCGTCCCTCTGAAATATCTCATGAGCGCGGACACGCAGGATGACGTACAAGTCACCGGCCGGTGCCCCACGAAATCCAGCCTCACCTTTGCCGCGTTGCCTCAGGCGAATGCCCGTGTCCACGCCTGCTGGAATACGAATGGTGATCTCCGAGCGGCGTTCCTGTTGTCCTTTACCATGACATTTGCGACAGGGTTTTTCGATGTTGCTGCCTTGCCCGTTGCAAGTCGGGCAAGTCTGCTGCACTGAAAATATTCCATTCGATCTGATCACCCTCCCTTTTCCACGACAAGTACCGCACGTCACTTTTCCTGAACCCGACTGAGCGCCTGAACCATTACAATCCGAACACGAGTCGAGCTTTGAAACAGAGATTTTCTTTTCGCAACCACGAACCGCCTCCTCAAAATTCAATTCCAAATCAAAGCGCAAATCGGACCCCGTTGCGTTACCACCAGACTCGCTTCGTCCGCCGCCAAACAATTCGTCAAAGATACCGCCTCGGCCACCGAACACCTGCGAGAAAATATCTGACGGATCGTGAAAGCCACCCTGACCTGCCGATGGGCCTGCGCCTCCTCCTTGCTGAAATGCAGAATGTCCGTATCGGTCGTATGCCGCTCGTTTATCTGCGTCACTCAAGACTTCGTAAGCTTCACCAAGCTCCTTGAATTTTCCCTCCGCACTTTTGTCGCCGGGGTTTTTATCAGGATGAAATTTGACCGCCAGCTTGCGGTAAGCTTTCTTGCAATCCTCATCGCTGACATCGCGACTGACACCGAGCACTTCGTAATAATCTCGCTTGGTCGACATGCTTCAATTCGCCGGTTTCTTTGCGATGATCACCATCGACGGTCGCAACAATCGTTCCTTCAGCCGGTATCCTTTTCGTAATTGTTGCATGACCTGGCCTTCGGGCACTTCATTTGATTCCTGTTGGGAAACGGCCTCGTGCAAATTCGGATCGAACATTTTACCAGCCGCATCAATCTCTTCGAGACCCGCTTCTGTGAGAATTGCTCGGGTCTGACTCAGAATCATGGCCACACCCGTCTTTAATGATTCTGAATTATCTTTTGCAAGAGTCGCAGCAGACAATGCCATCTCAAAATTATCCAGAACGGGAATCAATCGGCCAAGCAAAGACTCATTGGCAAACTTGATGGCATCCTGTCTTTCGCGTGCCGCGCGCTTTTTGAAATTCTCGAAATCCGCCGTCTGTCGCAAAAACCGATCCCAATTCTCATCCGCCTTGGCCGCGTTCGCTTTGATCTCATTCAACTCCTCGAGCGGCAAGGTAACCGGATCCAATTCCGGCAACGGATCGGGTGTGTTCGCTTCCGTATTTTCAGCGTCGTCTTTCAAATTCTCCTTGGTCATCGAACTATTCCTTCTTCGGTGTCTTCACATCGATATGCAAATCGCGTAGTTGGCGAGGCGTCACGCTGCTGGGTGAATCTGTCATCAAACAAGTGCCCTTTGCAGTTTTTGGAAACGCGATCACGTCGCGGATACTCGTGCTTCCGCAAAGAATGGCGATGAGACGATCGAACCCCAACGCGATACCGCCATGGGGTGGCGCACCATATTTGAACGCCTCGAGCATGTAACCAAATCGCAGTTGGGTTTCATCTGGCGAAATCTGCAGGATGTCCTCGAAGATGTGCTTCTGAACATCCGGCTGATGAATTCGAATGCTGCCGCCGCCAAGCTCGACTCCGTTCACAACAATATCGTAATGCTGTCCGCGAACTTTTTTTGGATCAGTCTTGAGCAGTGGAATATCTTCTTCCACAGCCGCTGTGAAGGGATGATGACTCGAATACCACCGGTTCAATTCCTTGTCATAGCTCAATAATGGGAAGTCCACGACCCATAGAAAATTGAACTGGCCAGCCGGGATGGATAATTTGCCAGTCGCCTTGAGCACATCGGCGCAGTAGAGGCGAATCTTGCCAAGTATTTCGCAGGCATTCAGCCATTGATCGGCAGCGAAAAGGATCAAATCACCTTCTTCAATAGCGAGCTTCTGTTTTAGGGCGACCTTCTCAGATTCGCTGAAGAATTTGACGATGGGCGATTTCCATTCGTTGCCTTCACACTTGATGAAGGCCAGTCCCTTCGCGCCAAAACTTTTCGCGTATTCAGTCATTGTCTCGATCTGACCTTGAGTGGCACAGGCAAGTCCCTTCGCATTGATCGCCTTGACAACGCCTCCGCTGGCAACGGCACCACTAAACACTTTGAAAGTACTGGTGCGAAAATCTTCCGTGAGATCAACCAATTGCATGCCGAATCGCGTATCGGGCTTGTCGATGCCAAACTGGTTCATTGCGTCGGCAAAAGTGATCCGCTTGAACGGTGCGGGAATATCGATGCCAAGCGCAGTTTTCCAAACTCGCGCCAGCAGTCCCTCGATCAACGCATAGATATCCTCGCGGTCGATGAAACTCATCTCGATGTCCACCTGCGTGAATTCCGGCTGCCGATCGGCTCGCAAATCTTCGTCACGATAACAGCGCGCGAGTTGGAAGTAGCGCTCGACACCGGCCACCATCAGGATCTGCTTGAATTGCTGAGGCGACTGCGGCAGTGCGAAAAACTCACCTGGATTGGTTCGACTCGGCAGAAGAAATTCCCGAGCGCCTTCGGGTGTTGATTTGAAAAGTGTGGGTGTCTCGACTTCAAGAAAACCTTCCTGCTCCATGAAGACGCGAGTGGCTGTGCCAACACGCGAACGAAGTCGGAGGTTTCGCATCATTTCTGGGCGTCGAAGATCCAGATAGCGATACTTGAGACGTAGCTCCTCATTAACTTTCGCCGTGACCTCGGGGTCGTCGACGGGAAAAGGTAATATCTCAGCAAGGTTCAAAACGGTGAATGACTTGACGAGCACCTCAAGAACGCCCGTTGCAATCTTTGCGTTCTCAGTTCCCGTTGGTCGCATCCGGACTTTCCCACTCACCTCAATGACAGATTCGCTATGTAGCTTTGAAGCGCGTTCGAAGAGTTCCTTCGGCAAGTCGGCAGGATCAAATACAGTCTGCGTGCGGCCTTCTCGGTCGCGAAGGTCGATGAAAAGTACGCCACCGAGGTCGCGGCGGGAATGAACCCAGCCTACCAAAATGGCATCGATACCGGAATGCTCCTGGCGGAGTTCATTGCAATGGTGTGTGCGTCTCATCGAATGGTGCTCGCCAGTTTTGTCCGGCGAAAAACAAGCGCGGAGTCTGTATTGAACGGGGTTGAATTCAAAGCGAAATCTGAACGATGCGGTTGATGATTGGCGATGCCATCAAAAGAATGGATTGTGCGAATTCTCTTCTTCCACGGTGGTGACTGGGCCGTGCCCCGGGCAAATCAACGTGTCGGACGGCAGTGACAGAATCTGTTCGCGAATATGTTGCTTGGCGATGTCCGGAGTGTGAAAATCTTTTCCCATTGAACCCGCAAATATCGCGTCACCCACAATTGCAACCTGCCGCTTTTGCTGCGGCCAACCGTTGATGAGATAAGTCACACTGTCTTCGGCATGACCTGGCGTGAGCCTGTGAGCCACCTCAAGACGCCCGACTTGAATCACGGCTCCCATGATATTGTGCTGACCTTTTGGCGCGGATCGGCTGTTGGAGTGGATTTGCACATTCGGATAATGACGACGAATGTCCACAATCGCGGCGATGTGATCGCCGTGCGAATGGGTGACAAACAGGTGGTCGAGGCTGAGTTGATATCGGGTGACGAATTGAATGATCTCAGCGGCGAACCAGCCTGTGTCGAATAGAGCCGCCTGACGCGACTCCAAATCCCAAATGAGAAAACAGTTGACCGAGAAGTTTTCCGTCGTGGTGATCATCCTCAACTCTTTCCACATGCACAGATCCACAGGGTCTGGCAACCATCCTTGCGCGACTCGCTCAGCTTTGTGCTGATCGAGTTTCACGACATCGAATAATGCGAGTTGATCCATCGCCGGCAGCGTCAATCCATTCGATTCAAACAACTCCAACTCTGCTTGAGTGATCTTCGCTGCATTCGCCACGAGGTGAGATGCGATCTTGGATTGCAATCGCGCCTTTCTACAGATGTCACCGATGTGATCTTCCAGTTGCACGATCTCAAATTAGCGTAAACAGAGACTCCCGTAAAGTTCGTGGAGTTGCCATGACAATGGCAGCTGCTACGTTAGAAGCCGTGACAGCTAGTTGGATTCTCATTTTGCTTTTGCTGGGAGCTGGATGCGCAACAGGTCCGATTGGGAAGACCACGATTCTTCTCCAAACGGATCCAAAAGAGGCGCGATTCCAGGCAATTCTCGCTGCGGATAATGCTGCGGTGAAAGATATTCTTGTCTGCCTCGATCAGAACTCGGAATCAATAAAGGCAAATCCAGTCACTCGCTCTGCATTCCGCAATCGAGCACGTCAGCAAATGCTTCAGGTGCGGGGAACCTACGAGAGATTCCTACAGGACAACCCCGATCACACTCGCGCTCGCAACGCTTACGCAAGTTTTCTCAGACATATCGGCGACGAGAAACTGGCCGAAGAACATTGGAATCAAATTCTGGCTTCTGATGAAAAGAATGCTGCCGTCCACAATAATCTCGCACGACATCTGGTCTTCACAGCCATTGAGCAAAAGAATGCTTCATCTGTACCAAGGGCATTCGAACTCATCGGCAAAGCCATCGTTCTTGATTCAAAGCAGTCGCTCTATCACCACAACCTCGCCACTACAATCTGTCTCTACCCAAACGAAGCCGCACAACACTTCCAAAGAACTCCAACTATCGTCCTTGAAATGGCGCTCAAGGAATATCAAGCAGCCTTAAAGTTGGATCCGAAGAATTTTACAATCGCATCCGAACTCGCCGAATCCTATTTACAAATACTCCCCATTCAAACTGAGTCGGCTGCCACCGCTTGGAAACACGCCTTGCAACTCGCGCAGTCTGAACGCCAAAAGGATTCAGTTTATCTCAATATCGCCATTCTCGAATTCAAGACTGGCAATAGGACTGCCGCGCGCCAGTCCTTGTTGAAAGTGTCAGACAAATACTTTTCAGAGATGAAAGTTCAACTTCAAAAACAGCTTTCTGATTCTGAAAAACGTCGGTGAGAATTCAGGCGAGTAGTTTCTCGTGGATGCCACCAAATCCGCCATTGCTGAAAACGCAGACGACATCCCCTGCCCGCCGTTCTGCCAACACGTGCGTGACGATCGACTTAACATCCGGCAGATAAGCCGCTGGTTTACCTGTCGCCAGCAACCCTTTCATCAACTGTTCAGGATCGAGCCGTTCCTCGGGTTTGATCTGATCTAACCTCGCGATTTGAGCAATCACGATCGCATCCGCCAACGACAACGCGCTCACCAATTCATTTTGAAAGACATTCCGTCGAGTCGTGTTTGATCTCGGCTCGAACACCGCCCAAAGTCTGCGCCCCGGAAATTTAACGCGAAGGGCTTTCAGAGTCTCTGCAATCGCGGTGGGGTGATGACCAAAATCATCAACGACAGTGATGCCCTGTGATTCACCGCGCACTTCCATCCTGCGTTTGATGCCGGTGAACGAGTCGAAAGCGGACTGGATCTGCGAATCTGAAAGGCCACAATGCTGGGCGCAAGCAGCCACAGCCAGCGCATTTCGAACATTCAATTCTCCAACCAAACCAATCGAGAATTCGGCGTTTGAGATTCTGAATCTTGAGCCACTATCCGTCAGCTCGACAATCGCTCCGCGCACGTCATTCGATTCACCAAGGCCAAACCGTTTCACAGGACAATGAGTGACATCGAGCAGGCCGCGCAAGTTTGGTTCATCTCCATTGGCAAGTATCAGTCCATTGCGAGGCACAATATTGATGAGGCGCCGGAAACTGGTTTGTACAGCGACGAGATTTTCAAAGATGTCCGCATGGTCAAATTCAAGATTGTTAATGATGACGACTTCGGGAAGGTAGTGGACGAATTTGCTGCGCTTGTCAAAAAAGGCGGTGTCATATTCATCTCCCTCGATGATGAACCATGAGCCATCTGTGAACTTCGCGCCTTGCCCAAGATTATTTGGGATGCCGCCGATGAGGTAGCTCGGCGCAAAACCATTATGCTCGAAGACCCACGCCAGCAGGCTCGTGACTGTCGTTTTGCCATGCGTGCCGGCGACGACGATGGAGCGTTTGCCGTGAATGAAAAATCCCTTGAGCAGCTCGGGCAGCGAACAATAACGCAGTCGATTTGCCAATGTCGCTTCACACTCGGGATTGCCGCGGCTGATGGCGTTACCGATGACCACAAGATCGGGCTTGCTAGAAAGGTTCTGTTCATTGAACGGCGACATGACATGGATGTTTCTTTCGGCCAGAAACGTCGACATCGGCGGATAGACATTTTGATCTGAGCCAGTGACGTGGTAGCCACGCGCCTGAAGTGCCGCAGCTGTGCTGGCCATTGCGGTGCCGCAGATCCCGATGAAATGTACAGAACGTATCTCTCCAAACATTGGGCGGATGATGCGCAAAGTATCAGGACAGGAAAACTGAAAAGAATTGTTTCAAGGTTGACAGCATTCCGAGCGCGGCCAACGATTCACTCACGTTATGAGCAACTTCATCAAACCGAACCCTAACCGCCGCGAATTCATCAAAGACTCCTCGTTGATACTTGGCGCATCTGCGTTGGCTGGGGTTGCTTTGCCGCACGTTCATTGCGCCGAAGACAACACGGTCAAGATCGCTCTGGTTGGCTGCGGAGGTCGTGGTACGGGCGCTGCCAGCAACGCGCTATCGGTTTCTGCTCAGCATGGACCGGTGAAGATGACATCCATGGTGGATGTTTTCAAAGAACGCCTTGATGGAAGCTTTGGTTCCTTGCAGCGCGGGTTCGCGGACAAAATGGATGTCCCCGATTCACGAAAGTACATCGGCTTCGACGGGTATAAAGAGGGAATGGCGACATTGAGGAAGGGCGACATTGTCATATTAGGAACTCCACCTGCGTTTCGCTGGGTACAATTCAAGCACGCAATCGAGTTGGGATTAAACGTGTTCATGGAAAAACCGATTTGCGTGGACGTAGCGAGCGGGCGAAAGATGATTGAATTGGCGGATGCTGCCAACAAGAAGGGCCTCAAAGTTGGCGTCGGATTGATGGTCCGCCATTGCCGTGGTCGCCAAGCGTTGTTCAACAAGATCAAGGAAGGCGCCATTGGCGATATTATCGCGATGCGCGCGTATCGAATGCACCCTCCTGTTGGCTCGGCATTCTCTGGAAAGAAACCTGATGGAATCAGCGAGTTGATGTATCAGATCAAACGCTTCCACAGCTTCCTTTGGGCCAGTGGCGGTCTCTTCAGCGATTTTTATATCCACCAGATCGATGAATGCTGCTGGATGAAAGATGCCTGGCCGGTGAAGTGCCATGCGATTGGAGGCCGTCATTATCGCGGTGAAAACATCGATCAGAATTTCGATAATTATCAAGTTGAGTACACGTTTGAAGATGGCACTAAGTTCTTTTTCTACGGCCGCACGATGGCTGGCATGAAAGACGAATTCACGAGCGCCATTCACGGCACCAAAGGAATGACCACCGTTTCGCTGGGTGGCCATCACATGGGCCGTGCGTGCAGGATTTTCAAGGGGCACAATATGAAGATCGAGGACAAGGTTTGGGATCCCCCGCTCAATCCGCCCGATCCTTACCAGCTCGAATGGGACGATTTACTGGACGCTGTCCGCAACAATAAACCGTATAATGAAGTGAAGCGCGCCGCCCGCGCCAGCATGGTCACAACGATGGGCCGTTACGCCGCACACACTGGTCAGGAAATTAGCTGGGATGACTACAGCAAACTTCCGCAGGAATTCGCCCCGAACGTCGACAAGCTCACTCTCGATGGCCCTGCGCCGATTCTGGCAGACAAGGATGGGAAATATCCAATCCCAATGCCCGGTATCAAGCGTGACTCGGAATACTAGAAACCGATCGGATTAGAAATTCGAACCGCTGAAAGAGGTCACTTCTACTTTTTGGAAGGATCGGGCGATGGGAGCAATGGTTTCAGAGGCTGCGGTTTTGGCTCTTCAGCCTTTTTCTCTGCGAGCAGGTCTGAACGCTGTTTTAAAATTGGATCAGCAGCCCACCCGGTAAGAAGATAAACTCTGCCTTCGAACCGCTTCTCATTCGCCAAGGTGATTTTCGAGAGCTTGAGTCGATCTCCATGATCCTTATCGAGCTTCTCTTTGTCCTCCGGTTTTTCGTCTTTGCCGGGAACACGCTTCTCAGGAAAGTTCGACTGAATGGAGAGCTGGATTGGATAATCGCCAGTCTCCGACTTCTTACCCAATGAAATCTGATAAGTGAAATCATCAGTCGTGCGCAAGGTGATGAGGGTAGGCTTATCGAGCCCCGTCTCTTCTGGTTTTTTGCCGATGAGAATATCCGAGAAGGACGGAGAAAAAAATGGACTGCCAATCGTGTTGGCCTTGTTGGGGTCGATCTGCTCGCCAGCCTTTGGCTCAATCAACACCCAGGGAGCCGTCTCCAAATCCCGTGTCAGCGCCCATGAGTTGGTGCTGTTCGTCGGATACATCACAGAGATAGCCTTCACTTTTTCCACCTTGAAAAACGCCGTATTGAGCCAGTCAGCTGGCTTCGATTTGATATCCGTGAATGCTTCAGAACAAAGCCCTGCTTGTTTCGGCTTCTTGCGATCCATCACCCAACGGCCAACAGGTGCTCCTTCGCCAAAAGGTGAACTGGCCTGACCGGATGACTGCTGCTCCTTTCCAAACCAGACATCATTAATAATTTTTCCAGTTGCGTCTTTGAGTTGCAGCTCCATGCCCCCATTTGAAATTCCGAATTTCAATCGATCGGCTTGGACTTGTCCAACTTCCTCAACTTGATGCAACTTCAGATCCACTAATTTGCGAAGCAATCCATTAATGTCAGAATAATCTGCTGAATAATCGCCACGCTCTTTCACGATCCAACCAGAAGCAATCTTTGACAGGTTAAGCTCACCATCCCCATCACGAACAGTGATATGAGCGACATCGTTCACCGACTTGTCGAAGCCAGAAAGGAATACCGTTCCCAATCCGACGCCCGACTCACGAAATTCCCCTCGCTGTTTGATGAAGATGAAAAGCCCGAGCACGGCGATGAGCAGCGCAGCGCCAATCAGTTTTTGTGTATGGTCACGATTCATTGCTGCTTTAATTTCAATTGTCGCGAAACAGCGACACTGATGCCGAATAGAGCCACGAGCAACGGCACACCGAGGATGTTCATCCAGCGAAGCCGGTTTTGAAGTGACTCAATATTGCTTCGGAGGTTCTTCTTAAGATTCTTCAAAGCAATCCTCGCCGTCGCTTCCTTTTTTCGGAACTTCTCGATTTCCTCCTGTTGTTCTTTGCTGAGAATCATCCGTTGCGATTCATCTTTCTGCCGTTGCAATTCACCAAGTTTGCGTTGAGTTTCTTGAAGGTCAGCAATGAGTTTCTGGTTTTCACCTCTTAGATTTTCCTCAGCTTGTATTTCTTTGTCGCGAATGACAGTGAACGGTCGATTCTTTGTCGCCTTGCTTCGGGCATTGATCAAGCTCATGTCTCCTGCCATGTGTTCGACCATATTTTGTATGAAGGCCAGATTGCCATTTCTCGGAATTGCAATCCGTTGCCCAAACATTTCCTGCACTTGAACTGAAAAATCGTCTGTCAGAAAATCTGTGTCGCCAACCAATACGATTGCCGATTCCTTGAGGCTCTCTTTTAGATACACTGGCGGCTTAACTTTCGGCCCTTCGGTACCACTGTCATCGGGTTTTGTTGGATCGGCCGGCATCCCATTTGTGAATGCAGTCTTAAACTTTCCGCTCAGTCTCAACGCCATCGTATAAAACTTTTCATCGGGTTGAAATTTGCGATTAATTTCTTCCGAGGACATTTGCGCCATGAATCCCTCGACCAATTGCGCTTTCTTCGTGCTTTGGATTAATGGTGTGGAAATAAGTCCTTGTGCCGGCGTGCCAGCAAATACTCCAGCGAAAGGCATCAGGAGTGTATCGATGTCGCTCGTGGATGGATCTTCTTTTGAAATCACATGGGCATCGTCATCCGATCTGGCGATAGAGAGTACCGACGGGGTTTCTTCCACTCGACCGCCTCGCATCATACGAGTCATGAACTTTTGATCGGCCACCACCTTGGAGCGATCGAAGGTCAGTCCCCAACCATCCTTGGAAAGCAGTGTCGGAAAAGTTGAGCCGGTAGCTGGTCCGCCACCGAGCATCGGATTACCTCCCATGTTTCGCGCATCCACTAAAGAAATGGGATCTAGGAACGCTATCATTTTGCCACCACGAAGCACGTATTGATCGATGGCAAATTCTGTTTTAGGAGCCAGATCGCGAGGATGAATCACGAGCAGAACCGTGATGACTTCATCGATCTTATCGACTGTCATCTCTATTGGCCGCACATCGTAATCCTTTTTCAGTTCGGAGATGAATATATACGGATCAACTGGGCGCATGCCTGGGCGCATCATCATTGGGTTGATCTGCTGACCAAAGACAGGCAACGGAGTCATCACTCCGATGATCGGCTTCGTAGGATTGGCGACGCGCGAAATAGAACGCGAGAGATCATATTCCAGTAGCTTCTCGCGATCGGGCGGGAGCGGCAGGACAAGCTTTTGATCAAGACTGCTAATCGCCAACCCAAAATAAAAGGCATCGCCAGTCCGTAATTGTTGTGCAGTGATTCCATCAAGCCGTGCGGCATCTTCAGCATCGGAATCCGGCTGCGGATTCAATCGTTCAATGGTCAGGCCTTTGCAATTCTGGCTGTACTCATCGAGCATGTCTCCAACGCGATCGGCGTATTTTTTGATGAACAATTCCTCGGGCGAATTACCGTCGGTCTTTGTAAAATAAAAACGGACTTTGACTTTCGTGCCATCTTTAGCCACGCGATTGAGGATTTCCCGCGTGCCCTTTGAAAGCGTGTAGAGACTGTCTTGAGTGATATCCACTCGCACCTTACCGAAACTTGCCATGTAGTTAATTGCCACCAACGCGAGAAATGCGGCGATCATTCCCGCCACCGTGTAGATCCAAGTTTGACGCTGTCGTGTGTCCATAATCAATCAGGCGCGAAGGCTGCGTAGCATCAGGCTGGTTCCAAACAGTGAAAAAGTAATGACTGAGGCAAAGAACAAAAAGTCGCGACTATCGATGACTCCCTTTTGGAAGCCTTCGAAATGAGTCATCACACTAAATGCGGTGACGAATTCCACGAGTGACGGTGCAACACCTCGCACGAAATCTGTGACAGGCGGCCAGCCGGCCAGAATCATAATGAGACAAATTGTGACTGAGAGAACAAAACTGATCACTTGATTTCGAGTCAACGACGACGTGAAACAAGTGATCGCCAGATAAGCACCGGCCAACATCAAACTGCCGATGTAGCCAGAAACAACAGCGCCGTAATCGGGACTGCCAAGATACTCAACTGTGAAAACGAGAGGACAAGTCAGCACCAATGCCAGTGCGAGAAAAGCCCATGAGGCGATAAATTTACCAACAATCGCCTGCCATTGCGTGATGGGAAGAGTCATCAAAAGTTCCAAGGTTCCTTGTCGCCGTTCTTCGGACCAAAGTCGCATTCCAACGGAGGGCACGAGGAAAAGGTACAGCCAAGGGTGCCACATGAAAAACGCATCGAGCGATGCCTCGTTTCGTTCAAACATGCGGCCGATCATGAAGGTGAACAGGCCGGTCAAAAGGAGGAATATGATCAGGAACACATACGCCACCGGCGATGTGAAATATCCAGCCAATTCACGCTTGGCGATGATCATCGTATTGGCAACGTTGCGGTTCATGAGTGCTTGGTGCCGGTATCGGAAACTGTCATCTGGCGGAATAAATCTTCAAGTTTCCCATTCGGAGTTTTCTTTTTCAGATTCGCAGGAGTGTCATTGGCGACGATGCGACCGCGATCGATGATGATCACTCGAGAGCAAGCGGCATCTACTTCCTCAAGAATGTGTGTGGAAAAAATGACCGCCTTGGTTTCACCAAGTCGCTTGATCAAATTTCGCGCCTCATATTTCTGATTCGGATCCAAACCGTCCGTCGGTTCATCGAGCACGAGCACTTCAGGATCGTGTAAGAGCGCCTGTGCAAAACAAGTGCGGTGCCTAAAGCCCTTGGAAAGTGTGTCGATGGTTTGATGTCGAACCGGTTTCAGAAAGCAATAATCCATCGAACGATCCACGGCGATGTCACGCTCAGATCCGGACAGTCCGCGGATCTCGGCTGCAAAACGGAGGAAACCGGAGACAGTCATATCGGGATAGGATGGCGCGTTTTCGGGCAGATA
The DNA here is from genome assembly GCA_945903605.1 of Akkermansia muciniphila. Classification (GTDB taxonomy): domain Bacteria; phylum Verrucomicrobiota; class Verrucomicrobiia; order Limisphaerales; family UBA1100; genus CAMDOH01. Next base: position 44,766 of record CAMDOH010000003.1, on the reverse strand, counting down.
CCCAATCAAGCTTTTAGCGGCAACGGGCGCGAGTGCCATGTCGTGCGTGCCAATCTTCACAGAACCGTCTGTGGGAGTCAGAAATCCAGTGAGCATCCGCATGGTGGTCGACTTGCCGGCGCCGTTGGGGCCGAGAAAACCCAGCACTTCTCCTTTAGCGACAGTGAACGAGATGCCATCCACAGCCAGCTTGGGCCCGAATTGCTTTCGCAAATTTTTGACCTCAATCATTGTCGTATCTCAGCGGAATTAAGACGCGTGCTTTTCCTAAAAAAACTTCGTTGTGTCAATGCTAGATGGAAGGTCGTTTGGCATTTAGTATCGGCCGCCTCCCGGAAAATCCATCCTCCAGTTTGTGCCAGAAGAGAATGTCATCCTCAGATTCTTCCCAACAAAGAAAGGCCTCCCCACATTCCTGCATCGCTGGGAAATCCACCAAGCCGCGTCCGATTTCCTTGATTTGGATTTGCTGATCCTTAAACGCCTGCAAAGTGCGTCCAAGACCCAAATAACGCTTCATCTGTTCATCGACGATTGGCCCGCCCAAATCATCGCCTCCAGACATGCGCTTCTTGAATTGATCATCGCCAAGTTGGATAGCCTTTTGAAATTTCCGAATATCGCTGAGCCAAGTACGGATGTCCGGCAACAATGCCCGAGCCTCAGCTACCGTGTAATGTTGATTGAACTGATATTTCATCACTCAGCGGCTCGCACTCAAGGCATCCAGCTTCTTTTGGATGTCGGCGTTTGGCTCAATTTGAATCGATTTCTTGTAAGCATCGCGCGCCTTCGAAAGAGATTTCAGCGCCATATAAACATCGCCAAGATGGTCATGCACGACCGCATCGGGTTCTTCGAGGCGCTTAATCGACCGCAATAAAAAGTCCAACGCCTTCTTGGGGTCGCCCATTTTGAAATACACCCACGCAATACTGTCGAGGTAAGCCGAATTGTCCGGCTCCACTTTGAGCGCTTGTTCAATCAACTTCTTTGCCTCCGGCAGATTTTCCCCGCGTTCCGCCCACATGTAACCCAGATAATTCATCACCTCGTGGTAATTGGGGTTTTCCTTCAGCAACCGTTTGAAAAGCGTTTCCGCCTCCGGCAATCGCTTCGCTCGTTCCAACGTGGAAGCCATTTGGAAAAAGAATTGCAATGTCAGATTCGCTGGCTCACCTCTGCGGGCGATGGTTTCCGCGCGCTGCAAATGTTTCAGCGCATTGGTATGGTTCTTGAGTTGGTTTTGAACCATGGCCGCAAAATACTCCTGTCGAAAACTTGCCGGAAATCGTGCCTGCGCCTTTTCTATCGTCGCCCACGCTCCCTTTGGATTCTTGTGCGATAATTGTGCGCCCACCAATTCGAAATAACCCGGTTCAAAAGCGGGGTTGAGCAGCAAAACTTTCGAATAAAATTCCTCAGCTTTGGCAAAATCCTTCTTCTCAGACGCCAGCATCCCCATCAGCCGGTTTGCCTGTGGATTGGCTGGATCCTGACGAAGTAAATTGTCTATGTGCAATGTGGCTTTGCCAAAGTCATTCGAAAAAATGTAAAGCTCCGTGGCCAGCTCTCGCAATTCCAGTTCATCCGGAAGCCTGACAATCAACAGTTCATACACTTCAGCCGCTTTGGAAATATCACCGAGAAACCGGTGATGCTCGGTCAACGCCAGCAGCTTCGTATTATCCGTGACGTCTGCCGGACGAATCTTTTTCAAAAGTGCGCGCACCTGCCCTTTCACCGACTCCATTTCCTTTGGTTGCAGGCGAGTGAATTCAAAGAATAATTGTGCCAGATCAATGAAAAAAGCGGGCGGCGCATTCTGAATTTCTGAAGCGTGCTTCAAAATCTGATACGCCTGAGCGTGCTGGTTGCGATCCACATGAATGCGGTAGAGCGCTTGATATGCCGCCATCTCAAATGGGTTGCGCTTCAGCGCGTGCTCGCAGGAAAGCAGGCCCAGATCCGTTTTGCCGGCGAAATGATATGCAAGCCCGAGCGTCGCAAAAAATGATGTTGGGGCATTGGTCGGATCCGTTGCGCGCAACAAAAGCTGAACGAGTCTGTCCGGATCCTTCGCAAGCACAAGTCTGCGCGACGCCTCCGTCACCAATAGCTCATGGGTACTATCGAGCATCGCAGCCTTGAAAAACTCATCGACTGCCTTGCGTGGTTCCTCTCGCATTTCGAGGCTCAAACCCATCGCATAATGAGTCATCGCCATGATGCGGCGCTCTTGTTCCGTCGGTGTTAATACCGGCGGCTCAAAAGCCTTTTGCACTGTTGGCGGCGGCGACTGCTTCGAGGCAAGCGCACGAAGTTGCGACTCGCCGGTGATGCAGCCTGTCACTACCGACACGCACACGAGGATTGCAACTTGAGCAACGTGGTGCTTGAAGAACATGACATTGCCCCGGCAAGATTTCCGCCTTGCCGGGGAATTGATTGGTGACTTGTAATCAGCCGCGACTACTGCTGCCACGTACGTTTTTTGTGGCGATTAGCGCGGTTCTTCTTGCGCCGTTTGTGCCGGTTGATTTTTGATTTACGACGTTTCTTTATCGATCCCATAGCTGTTTTGTACGACTGATTTTTAGTATACCACTTTGTTTAACGGGTACTCAATGATTCCTTCCGCGCCAGCGGCTTTTAATTGCGGAATGATCTCGCGAACGATGTGCTCGTCGATAATGGTTTCGACGGCCACCCACCCTGTCTGACTCAGATTTGAAATGGTCGGATTGCGCAGCGCAGGCAACTTCGCCAGCAGCGACGTTAGATTCTTTTCAGCGATGTTGAGTTTCAACCCCACTTTTGTCTCGGCATCAAGTGCGCCCTTCAAAAGCATCGCGATCGTCTCGATCTTCCGTCTCTTCCATTTGTCTTTCCATGCGGAATGGTTGGCGATGAGGCGCGGAGTTGAAGTCAGCAACGTGTCCACGATGCGAAGTTTATTTGCGCGCAGTGAAGCGCCCGTCTCAGTCACATCCACGATGGCGTCCACCAATTCATGCGCCTTCACTTCAGTGGCACCCCAAGAAAATTCCACCTCTGCCTTGACCTTGTGCTTGCGGAGATACTGCCGCGTGATGCCAACCACTTCAGTGGCGATGCGCTTTCCTTGCAAATCTTTCACGGACTTGATGCGTGAATTCTCCGGTACAGCCAAAACCCAACGCGCTGCCTGCCGTGTGGACTTGCTGAATAGAAATTCGCCTACCTCGTAAACCTTCGATCCATTCTCCACAATCCAATCCGAACCTGTGATTCCGCAATCAAGATAGCCGTGCTCCACGTACCGGCTCATTTCCTGAGCGCGAAACATGCGGATCTCCAACTCCGAATCATCGGCATATGGAATGTAGGAACGGCTGCTAACCTGAATGTTGAAGCCGGCCTTCGCCATCTTGGATAGCGTGGCCTCCTGCAGGCTGCCTTTCGGCAAGCCGAACCGTAAAATCTGTTTGCTCATCAATCGTTGTTATCGCGCGCAGCGTATTAATTCTTCGCACGGGAATACACTTTTGCAGACGCTTTCATCCGCGTAGAGAGGTTCATTTGCCAGCGTCGGCGAGGAAAAGCCAACTTTTTCTTTCCCAGTTTGAGCTTCGACAATTTTATCAACCCAAACTAAACCGCCGATTTGATGATGCCCTTGCGAATCAATTCGGCGATTGTCTGTGGATACAACACGCGCTCGGCCTCCTGAATGCGCTCATGCAATGTCTCTACTGTGTCTCCATCAATGACGGGCACAGATTGCTGGGCAACGATGCGCCCGGTATCGATGCCTTGATCCACCCAATGCACGGTGCACCCAGTAACTTTCACTCCGTGCTCAAACGCCTGTTTCCATGAAGCAATACCGGGAAATGACGGCAACAATGAAGGATGAATGTTGATGACACGACCTGGAAACGACGCCAAGAACGGGCCTTTCAAAATCCGCATGAAGCCAGCCAGCACCACGAGATCCACTCGCGCATCGCGCAATGCGGCGATGTAGGCAGCCTCGGCTGTGTCGTCCAATTTCGTGCGAAATTTTCCAGGATCAATATAACGACCCGAAACTCCCAAGCTCGCAGCGTGTTTCAAGATTCCTGCATCGGGCACATCGGTCAGTGTCACGGCAATCTCGGCCGACATGACTCCAACTTGGCACGATTGCGCGATTGCCATGAAGTTGGATCCCTTTCCGGATCCCAAAACACCCAGTCTGATTTTCTTCGCGCTCATCAATCGTGTTGCAGAAGTTCAGATTGATATTCTTAGAAGTGTTCGTTTGCAAGACAGAGAAAACTGTTGCCTCCATTTTCCTGTAGTCCTAGTTTCACCGGACATTTTCATGTTCTCCCACAGATTTGATTTCCGGATGTTTGGACTCGTGGCCATCTGTGTCATCGCCATCTCAAGCCCCCTTCTCGCGGTGCCATTTCTTCCACCTGGACACAAACCTGTCCCTCACGGAAAACACTATCTCACCGGCGCGACAATCATTCCAAAACCCGGCGTTACAAATCTGAACTTCGTCATCATCGTCAACAACGGTGTCATCGAATCGATCGGCCCCAACATCAAGCCTCCAGCCGACGCCCGCATTTGGGATATGACCGGAACGACCCTCTATCCCGGATTCATCGACATCTACCTCACGCTCTCCCAATCGGCTTCACCCGTTGTCACGACCATGACAATACCGATACAAGCCACATCCAGAGTTGAGCGAGGCGTCAGGTTTTTTGGCGTGCCCGGCCAAGAAACCGATTCCGGAATAGCCGGCCCCAGTTACGAGAATGATCGAATCACTCCCGAGAAGCGCGCAAGCGATGGATTCGCTCCTGACCCCAAAAGTCTGGAATCATTACGCGAACTTGGATTCACAGCCGCGAACATTATTCCAACGAAAGGAATCCTTCGTGGCAGTAGCGCGTTCATTCTGCTCAATGAATCCAACCCAAATGATTCCATCCTTCGAGCAGATGTGTTTCAACATTTCGCATTTGAACCCGAACGCGGCGGCGACGACTCCTATCCAGGATCACTCATGGGAGTCATTGCGGCCACGAGACAGGCACTTCTCGATGCCCAGCATCACCGGGACATTGCCGCGCACTTAAAGACCAAGCCACAAGCCGGAATTCGGGCACCCACAAATCCAGCACTCGATTCGCTCCAACCACTCCTTGCCGGGAACATGACAGCTGTCATAGAGCCGGGGTCCGCATTGATGGTTGATCGCGCATGGAGACTGGCCAACGAGTTCAATCTGAAATCGATTATCGTCTCTTCCGGTCAAGAATGGCGCCGTCCCGAACTTGCTGCCGCGACAAAATCTCCCTTCATCGTCCCATTGAATTTTTCTGAACCGCCCAAATTGCCTGACGCTGACGATTGGAATCAAGTCACACTTGATCAGTTACGCGCTTGGGACTGGGCACCGGAAAACCCCGCCTTGCTCCGTCGGCAAGGCCTCCAAATCGCTCTCACAATGCACGGATTGGCCGACCGGAAACAGTTTCACAATAAACTCCTGGCTGCCATCGGACGCGACCTCAACGAGAAAGATGCTTTAGCCGCATTGACAACCACTCCCGCTGAGCTGTGCGGCCTTGGTCAAATGTTAGGCACAATTGAGAAAGATAAGATTGCGAATTTCACTGTAGTCACTGGAACAAATTATTTCATCCCCGACGCCAAGATTCACAGTGTTTGGATCAACGGCCAATCCTTTGCCAACCCTCCGCAGAAACCTGCTGCGAAAAAACCAATCGACCCTCCCAAAGCAACGAAAGTCAGAGCTGCCAAATCCCCTGCTGATTTTCGCGGCCCGATTGCCGCTTCCAAATCCATTGTCATTTCGAATGCTTTCGTTTGGACATCTGGTCCGAAAGGCTTTTTAGAGAACACCGACATCCTTATCGAAGGAGGGAAGTTCAAAGCGATCGGCAAAAAACTTGCAGCGGCCATCAATTACACAAAAGACACGATCATCATTAACGGCACCGGCCGACACATCACTCCGGGCCTCATCGACGCCCATAATCACAGTATGATTCTTGGCGGTGTGAATGAAAGCACACTCCCTTCCACCGCGATGGTCCGCATCAGCGATGTCGTCAATTCCGAGTCTGAGAACATTTATCTTCAACTCGCAGGCGGATTGACCACGGCCAACTTGCTGCATGGTTCGGCCAATCCGATCGGCGGGCAAAACGCAGTCATCAAACTTCGACATGGAGATGCACCACAAGATCTCATTTTCAAATCGGCTCCGCTCGGAATCAAATTTGCGCTGGGCGAAAATGTGAAACAATCCAACTGGGGCGACAAGAAGACCACGCGATTTCCGCAGTCGCGAATGGGAGTTCGCACCTTCATCAATAATCGTTTTCTCGCGGCACAGGATTATCAACGGCGCTGGCTTGATTTCAAAAATGGAAAAGGCACACCGCCAAGACGCGATCTTGAACTTGAAGCGATCGTGGAGATTCTTGAGGGCCATCGCAAAATCCACTGTCACAGTTATCGGCAGGACGAAATCCTCGTCTTCCTGCGATTGATGGAAGATTTCAAGGTGCAGGTGGGAACGCTTCAGCATGTCCTCGAAGGTTACAAAATCGCCGATGAAATTGCTCGGCACGGCGCTGGGGCTTCCTGCTTCTCGGATTGGTGGGCGTACAAGTATGAGGTGATCGACGCCATTCCCTACGCAGGCGCGTTGATGCACAATCGCGGTGCCACGGTCTCCTTCAACTCAGATTCATCGGACCTTGCTCGACGACTGAATCTCGAAGCAGCGAAGGCAGTGAAGTATGGCGGCCTTTCCGAGCAGGATGCGCTCGCCTTTGTCACCATCAACCCGGCGCGGCAATTACGAATCGACCAATCTGTCGGCTCCATTGAGCCAGGCAAAGATGCCGACTTTGTCATTTGGTCAAAGTCTCCTTTGGATAGCGGGACGCTCTGTCTTGAAACTTGGATTGACGGCAAGAAATTCTTCGACCGCGATCATTCAAAGAAACGGTCAACCGACCTTCAGTCCGAACGCGACGCATTACTCGCCAGCGCCAAGATGACTGCCGATGCGGGCAACGGCGATTTCAATGCTGCAGTAGTCGCATTCTTCCGTCATGCGATCGAACATGAGCAGGATCAACACGGCTGCTTTGAGTGCGGCGATGAACGACACAAACGATGAGAACTCTCATTTTCTGCTTCACGGCGATTCTTTGTTCAAGCGCCGAATCTGCCGATCGCTTCCTGATTCGTGCGGCCACCATCCACACCGTGTCCGGCACTTCATTCACTCCAGGTGAAGTTCTGATTTCCAACGGTCGAATCGTCGCAGTGGGTCAAGCCATCACCACGGCTGACTCCGCGCTGTTGATCGATTTGAAAAGTCTGCAGCTTTATCCCGGATTAATTGCGGCGAACACCTCGCTTGGATTGACAGAGATTAGCGGAGTTCGCGCCACTCAAGATACAACAGAGGTCGGCAACTTTTCTCCCGATGTGCATTCGTGGATTGCGGTGAACCCGGATTCTGAATTGATACCCGTTGCCAGAGCTGGCGGCATCACGCATGTGCAGGTCACTCCACAAGGCGGCACCATTTCCGGCCAATCGGGTGTCATCGCTCTCACAGGTTGGAGCATCGAAGATATGATCGTTCGCAAAGGCGTCGCACTTCACATCAACTGGCCAGAAATGGGACTCCAATTGGGTGCCAAAACCAAATCGCCTGAAGAGCAAGTAAAGGATCGAGAGAAGAAGCTGCGTGAACTCGACGAGTTTTTCAATGAAGCCGATGCTTATGCAAAGGCAATCAACTCCGGTGCAACTTCTCTTTCCAAGCATCCGGTTTGGGACTCGATGCTTCCTGTCATCACTCGCAAGCAAACAATCGTCGTTCAGGCAGATGACTTGAGACAAATCAAAGCGGCTGTCGCGTGGGCCAAGAGGCGCAACTATTCCATCATCATCGCAGGAGCAAAAGACGCTTGGCGCGTCGCAGACCTGCTCGCCAAAGAAAAGATTCCGGTCATTTACGATGGGACCTACTTGCTACCTTCACTTGAAAACGATTCTTATGACGCGCAGTTCAAAGCACCCGCGACCCTTCATCGCGCCAATGTACCCCTCACATTGAGTTTTCCAATCGGCTCTTGGTCTGCAGCCAATTTACGCAACCTGCCCCACCTCGCTGCACAAGCAACCGCACACGGCCTGCCACAAAATGAATCCTTGCGCAGCATCACTCTCAATCCCGCGAAACTGATGGGTGTGGATGACCGACTAGGTTCGATTGAAATCGGCAAGGAGGCCACGTTCATCGCCGTCGATGGAGACCTGCTCGACATTCGCACGAATGTGAAACGAATGTGGATCGCTGGAAATGAGACTTCGCTCGAGAGTCGGCACACGCGGCTATACGATCGCTACAAAAACCGTCCTATCAAAAAACCCTAATGCAACGCATCATCCGCGACCACGCCCGCAAATACGCCTTTGATTGGCGCGATGAACCGCTATTGCGAGTCAAACTCGGCGAGAGTTTCGAGATTGAGACCTATGATGCCGGCACAGGTTATTTCAAAACTGAGGCCGATAAAGCCATCCCAGCGAATCGTCCCGGATTCGATCGTTACCCGCCCATGGCAAATCCAATCGGCGGACCAGTTTTTGTCGAGACCGTGAATCGCGGCGACGTTCTGGTGATTGTCATCGAAGACATCCTGGTTGGAAATCAGTCCTGGACTGCGGTCGGCCCCAAGCGCGGCCCCTTTGGTGAATCATCACGTTGGCCGGAACTTTCTTTGGAACACACCACCAAGATCTTCAAACATTTTCCTGGCCCGAGTGGCACGATGCGGGATGGCACATTACGATTCAGCGATCGGATCCAGTGGCCCATCACACCTTTTGTTGGAACGATTGGCGTGGCTCCCGACCGTGAAGTGGCCACCAGCCTTGACGGCCAAGGACCGTGGGGCGGCAATCTGGATTCGCGCGATGTCGCCATTGGCAATCGCGTCCTGCTACCAGTGGCTCACGATGGCGCGCTCTTTTATTTGGGTGATGTTCACGCCAGTCAGGGCGACACCGAATTCACAGGTACAGCGGCAGAAACGATGTCAACAGTCCGACTCCACTTCGAATCGCTTCCGAAGAAAACAATTCCTTTCATGCGAATCGAAAAGCCGGACGCCATCATTGCCCTGCATTGCGCAAAGCCGTTGGAAGTCGCCGTGAAAACCGCCATCGCCAATCTCATGGATTGGCTTATCACAGAACATGGCTATTCACCAACCGATGCTTATTGCCTGATGACCGCATGTCCCGATTTGCGCGTGAATGTTTATCAGATGTGCGACATGGCCAAGCTGAGTTACGTGGCTGGAGCCGAACTTCCACGCCGTTACCTGAAATAAAAAATGCGCTGGTTTCCCAGCGCATGGGTGAGATTTAAAAGCGTTACTTCGCGGCTTCGTAGTTCTTGGCGACCTGCTCCCAATTCACCGCGTTCCACCATGCTTTGAGATAATCTGGCCGGCGATTTTGATATTTGAGGTAGTAAGCGTGCTCCCAAACATCACAGCCGAGCACCGGTTTGCCTTCGCATCCGGCAATCGCTTTTCCCATGTGTGGATTATCCTGATTGGCCGTGGAGACGATCTCCAACTTGCCTGCATTGACAACCAACCAAACCCATCCACTGCCAAAACGTCCGATGCCACCGGCCTCAAATTTTTCCTTGAACGCATCAAAGCTGCCGAACGCCGCAAGTATCGCCTCGGCCAATTGGCCCGTCGGCGCACCGCCAGCATTGGGTCCAAGAATATTCCAAAAGAAAGTATGATTCCAATGACCACCGCCATTATTACGAACGGGGCCGCGAATGTTTTCTGGCACACTGGCGAGATCAGCGATCAGTGAGAGAATCGGTTTAGCCTCCAACTCAGCGTTTCCAGCCAGCGCCTTGTTCAAATTGGTCACGTAGGCATTGTGATGTTTGCCGTGGTGAATTTCCATCGTCTGCTTGTCGATGTGCGGTTCCAGTGCGTCGTGCTGATAGGGAAGCGGAGCAAGTTCGTGTGACATAATTAATAATGTTGTCGGGTTAGAAATATCAGGCGGCCAGAAAACTCACAAGTCCTCTCTCAGAAATTACTTTCCCAGCGCAACAAAGTTCTTGAGCAACTGCAGGCCGTGCTTCTGGCTTTTCTCCGGATGAAACTGCGTGGCGAACACATTGTCCCGCCAGATTGATGAGCTGAAATGATCGCCGTACATCGTGCGCGTGGCGACGATCGATTCATCCATCGGCTTTGGATAAAAACTGTGCACGAAGTAAAAGTGACTGCCGTTCGGAATACCGCAAAACAGCGGGCACTCCGGTTTCGTAATCTGAATCTCATTCCAACCAATCTGCGGCACTTTGTATCCTGCCTGCCCTGTAAATCGAACCACTTTGCCTTTGAAGATCCCCAGTCCATCTGCGCAACTGTTAAACTCTTCGCTCCGTTCAAAGAGCGCTTGATAGCCGACGCAGATCCCTAGAAATGGCCGGCCACTCGAGATGAACTCTTTGACTCCGTCGTGCAGTTCCTGCCGAGCCATCGCGTTGAGACAGTCATCGAAAGCGCCGACTCCCGGCAGTACAACGGCGCGCGCATTGCGCATCACATTCCGATCCGATGTCACCCGTACATCTGCACCGACATGCCTCAGCGCCTTCTCCACACTCCGGAGATTGCCGGAACCATAGTCAAGCAACGCAATCATGACGCGAGAATAGAATCAGGTATTGGTTGTGGCAACATCGCCTCGCAACTCGCGTTCTGTCTTCAATCGAAGCTGGCCACAGGCGGCATCGATGTCGTGACCTTTTTCACGACGAAGAGTTGCAGTGATTCCCTGATCTTCAAGCGCACCCAGAAATGCCTCCTGCGTTCGTTCATCAGGTCGCACCCATTCCAAGCCATCGACCTTGTTGTACGGAATCAGATTCACTTTTGCATTTAATCGTCGAGCGAGAGCCGACAGCGGTTTGATTTGATCGAGTTGATCATTCACACCAGCAATGAGGATGTACTCGAATGTGATCATGCGCCCTTTCTTCTCCTGATAATAGGCGCAGGCATTGGCCAGTTCTTTGAGTGGATACTTCCTGTTGACCGGCATGATACGAGATCGTACTTCGTCGGTCGCGCCATGGAGCGATATGGCCAGTCGAAATTGAAAAGGCTCGTCGGCAAGCTGCCGAATTTGCGGCGCTAGCCCACTTGTAGAAATAGTAATCTTCCGTGCGCCGATGCCACCGCCCCAAGGTGCGTTCAGAATTGAGAGCGCTTTCAACAGATTGGCGTAATTCGCCAACGGCTCGCCCATGCCCATTATGACGAGGTTGTTGATGATACGATCGGCTTTCGGCGATCCGTCGATGCGCTCCATCTCTTCCGGCTGCCTGTCGTGCCAACGCTCAATGGCGATGACTTGCTCCACGATTTCGAATGGCTCCAAGTTGCGTTTCCACCCATCGAGTCCGCTTGCGCAGAATTTACAACCATACGCACAGCCTACCTGCGTGGAGAGACAAAGCGTGTGGCGATCGCTTTGTTCACCGTAGAGAGATGGACTGGCGGGGATGAGAACGCTTTCCACAAGCGAATGATCATGTAATCGCCATAGAAACTTTTGCGTCGTGTCGCGTGAGCCTAGTTTTCGGAACAACTCGATGACACCCAGTGAAAAAGTTGATTGGAGACGATCACGAAGTAGTTTTGGGAGATTCGTCATCTCATCCCATGAACTTGCCCGGCGCGAATAAAGCCAGAAAAGTATCTGGTCAGTCCGAAAGGCAGGCTCATTCCACTGCTCCAACTGAGCCTGCAATTCTTCACGAGCAAATGATTTGATGTACGGCAACATTCTGGCAAAACAAACCGATGAACTCGCAGGAATTGATTTTCCTGTCGAGGATGTAACAAAACACGCCGTTCGCTACTCAGCCTGATAATACTTCCGACAATATTCCTGAACCATGCGCCACGTGTTGTATTGAGGAGCGAGTGTGGCCATCGAACGCCGGATGCGCCCGATCCATTCGTGCGGAATACCGTCGGCATCGCGGTTGTAAAACGCGGGAATGATCTCCTCAGAAAGCACCTTGAAAAGATTGGCACTGTCGCGGCGATCCTGTTCTTCGATGTTTTCAGGGTGCGAATCGTCGCCAATGGAAAAACCATTCGTACCATCGTATCCCTCGCGCCACCAGCCATCAAGAATACTGCAATTCAATCCGCCGTGAGCCGTGATTTTCATTCCACTGGTACCCGAGGCTTCCAGCGGTCGACGCGGATTATTAAGCCAGATATCACAACCGGCGACCATCTGGCGAGCGACGTGGATGTCGTAGTTTTCAACAAAGACGAGACGTCCTTTCAGGTCGCTGTATTTGCTCAGGTGAACAATCTTTTGGATGAATTTTTTTCCCTCGTCATCGCGCGGATGAGCCTTGCCAGCAAAAATAAACTGAACAGTGCGCTGAGAATCTTGAACTAGTTTGTGGATGTTTTCTAACTGATCAAAAATGAGCGGCGCGCGCTTGTAGGTGGCAAATCGGCGAGCGAATCCAATGGTTAGCGCATCGGAATCCAACAAAGTGTCGTACTCGATGAAGCCGCCGTTGGGACGATGCTCCGATGTGGAGATGCGGCGACGAACGAATTCTATCAACTCACGGCGGAGCCGATAACGCAGAGCCCAAATCTCTTCATCCGATACGGTGTCCGCCGAAAGTATCTGATTCCAAAACTCGGACTGATTGATCAGTTCATACTCGTGCCTGTCATGCTTGCCGCCATTACCAATCGCAAGTCGGTCCAGCCAGAATCGACGCACACTCCCCTTCATCCAACCGGCAAGGTGAATGCCGTTGGTGACATGTCCAATGGGAACTTCGCTTACTTTTTTACCCGGATACATCGACTGCCACATTTCGCGACTCACTTGACCGTGTAGTTCGCTGACCCCATTTGCCGCACGTGAACATTTGAGAGCCAGCACAGTCATGCAAAATGGTTCCGATAAATCTTCTGGGTTCACTCGCCCGAACGCCATGAATTGCGGCAGCGTGAGTTTCAGTTTTCCGATGAATGTGCCGGCGGCATATTGAACAAGGTCGGATGGAAACCGGTCGTGCCCAGCTGGAACAGGAGTATGCGTCGTGAAAATACATTCCCGGCGCGTTTGTTCAATGGACTGATCTAGCGAGATTCCGTCGGCCAATTTCTCGCGCATCAATTCCAACGTGAGAAATGCAGCGTGTCCCTCGTTCATGTGGAAAACATTTGGCTGCTTCCCCAATGCACGAAGCAATCGCACACCACCGATCCCAAGCAACATCTCCTGCGAGATGCGCGTATTGGCGTCGCCGCCATACACACGCAGGGTCAAATCGCGAATGGCTGGCTCATTTTCTTGCCGATTGGTGTCAAGCAGGTAGATGACGCAACGTCCAACATTGATTCGCCACGCTTGAAAATAAATTGAACCTGCCCCGACTCGCAGACTGCACACAAGCGGCTCGCCCGATGGATCCAGCACGGGCTCGATGGGGAGAGATTTAGGGTCGAGCACCGAATAATATTCTGTCTGCCAATTGTCGCGATTGATGGCCTGCTGAAAATAGCCCTCACGGTAAAACAGGGAGATGCCGACAAAGTTCAGGCCCAGATCGCTGGCAGATTTTGCATGGTCACCTGCAAGAACTCCAAGGCCGCCCGCAGCGATCGGCAGTGTCTCGTGAAGTCCAAATTCGGCGGAGAAATAAGCGATGGTCTTGCCGGCAAGTTCGGGCATCTCACGACGGATCCACGTGTCGGATTGACTCATGTAGGCGTCGAAATCTGCGAGAACTTGTTTGGCGCGCGCGGCAAATTCCGGCTCCAACAATCGCACGCCTAATTCGTAGGTCGAAACTTCGTGTAGGACAGCCACAGGGTTGTGATAGAGGTTTTGCCAGCTGCGCGGTGACAATTCAGCGAACAATTCCTGCGCATGCTGGTTCCAAGTCCACCAGATGTTTCGCGCCAGTTTATGAAGCGCGATTTTGATCTGGGTCAGTTCAGCTGTGGAAAGTGACTTGGAAGCCATATGTGTGTCCAACTATTGGCGGACGGTAATGTTCACGCCCGTAAATACCAAGTGATTTCTAGGATTCAGCATGGTACGTTTTCCTCATTGTTTTATGAAGAATACGTTCCGATCAACCCGCTTGGTGGCTCTCGCATTGGCATCGATTTTTTCCATTCCTCTTTTTGCGGCAGACGATACCAAGCCGGTCGTCGAACAGATCAGCAAGAATGTCTTTCAAATTGGTCTTGTGCGAATGGATAAAGCCGCGCGCACCGTCCGTTTCCCGGCGAAGATTTGCATGACCGATGGATGGATCGAATATCTGGTCGTCACAGAAAAAGGTAAAACGCACGAAAGCCTCTTACTCACCGCCGCTCAGCCACAACACATCCAAGTTGCCATGATACTGCTCAACGCAAAGGGATTGAACTCGCGACCCTTTCCAGAGAAGCACACTGAGCCGATTCCCGGCGAACAGGTTGAAGTTCAGATTTTCTGGAAAGATGAAAAAGAGAAATCCGCACGAGCCGAATCCTTCATTGAAAATGTGACCGCCAAGGCGCCGATGACGAAAGGACCATTTGTTTTTAATGGTTCGCGAATTCAAGAAGGCCAATTCATCGCACAACGAGACGGCTCCATTCTTTCACTCATCACCGACCAAGATGCGCTTTTCAACAATCCTCGACCGGGTCGCGAGAATGATGAGAACTGGAAGGTGCTGGCCAAAGGGCTTCCACCTCTCAACACCGCTGTCATTGTCGAATTCCGTCTGCCGCCGTTACCCAAGCCAGTTGAAAAATCACAATAACGACACGCGATTCGAAATTCAATTCCGTCTAACTTAACAAGATGAAAACGACTCAAGTGATATGGCTGTTGATGGCCGCTGCGTTGCCTTGCTTCGCGCAACCGAATATTTCCTACAAACAAGAAGTCCAGCGATCCATCGACAAAGGCATCGCATCGCTCAAAGCCAGCCAACACGCCGACGGTTATTGGCTCAGTCCAGATCATCCCGCCGTTACCGCGCTCTGCCTCCTCTCCTTTCATGGTGACCCGTCGAGCACTGGCAAATCTCCCATGCCAGATTGGGTAAAGCGCGGGCACGCATTTCTACTGAAAAATGTGCAGCCCGATGGAGGTATCTATGTGAAGGAAAAAGGTCTGGCCAATTACAACACCGCTCTTTGCATGATGGCATTGGTCACCGCCAATGATCCCGCGAATGAAAAAGTGATCAGAAAAGCGCGCTCTTTCCTTGTTGGACTGCAACAGGATTTTGACACGAAAGGCATTCTCGATAGCCCGCTCGATGGCGGCATTGGTTATGGAAATCGCTACCCGCACTCTGACCTCAACAACACTCTCACCGCACTCGAATCACTTTACTACACTCGCCATTTGGTGAAGGACAATCCGAAGGAACCCGATCTGAACTGGGCCGCAGCCATTCAATTCATTCAGAATTGTCAGAATCTTCCGTCGCACAACAAACTTCCTTTTGCCAGCGACGACCCCAAACAGAAAGGCGGCTTCATTTATTTCCCCGGCCACAGCATGGCTGGCAGTGCCACGAATTCCGCCACTGGTAAGGTTGCCCTTCGCTCATACGGCTCCATCAGCTACGCAGGAATGATGAGCTACATTTACGCGGAAGTGAAACGCGACGACCCGCGCGTTGTCGCCGTCCATAAATGGATCACCGAGAATTTCACGCTCGAAGAGAATCCCGGAATGGGTCCGCAGGGGCTTTACTATTACTACTATCTCATGGCTAAGGCACTCAGTGTACACGGCACCACGGAGATCCAACTGAAGAATGGGAAAACGATCAACTGGCGCAGAGAACTCGCCGCCAAACTATTGAACCTCCAGAAATCCAATGGCACATGGGAAAACGACAACGCTCGTTGGTGGGAAAAAGAAACACCGCTCGTCACTGCTTATTCTATTATCGCGCTCGAACTCATCCATCGCGGCCTCTGATATCACAGATTGACCATCATCAATGACAGCCACCGTTTCGAGCAAAGAGTCCGCCGTCAAACAACGCTACACTGCCGCCGCATCAGCACCCGAAGCCGCACTGTGTTGTCCTGTTGAGTACGACGCCCGATACCTCGCCATCATCCCACAAGAAGTCATCGAGAAAGATTACGGTTGCGGTGACCCATCACGCCATATTCGTGCTGGAGAAACTATTCTCGATCTCGGCAGCGGCGCTGGAAAGATCTGTTTCATCGCCGCGCAAGTCGTCGGTCCCAATGGCAAAGTCATCGGTGTGGACATGAATGACGCCATGATCGAAGTCGCTCAACGCAACGCTCCCGTTGTTGCCAATCAACTCGGATACGCAAACGTCGAGTTTCGCAAAGGACGAATCCAAGACCTCGCACTTGATCTCCACAAATTCGAACAGGCGCAAACACAGCCGACCACTTCTCCACTCGATGACTATCTTGCGAATGAGGACATCGCCGAACACCTTCGATTGAACGAACCGCTTGTATCGACAGCCAGCATCGACGTCGTCGTCTCCAATTGTGTTTTGAATCTCGTGCAACCCGCTGCAAAAAGACAACTCTTCCGCGAGATTCACAGGGTACTTCGCACAGGTGGACGCGCTGTGATTTCTGATATTGTTTCCGATACCGCTGTCCCCAACTCGATGCAGGCCGACCCAGATCTCTGGAGTGGGTGCATCTCCGGTGCGATGCAAGAACGGGAATTTCTAAGTGCATTCGAGAACGCCGGATTCAATGCCGTTGTAGTTCTTCAACGACAGGAAACGCCGTGGCGCGTGGTCAATGGAATCGAATTTCGATCCGTGACAATCGAGGCCAGAAAGAGTTCACCAGTTCCATTTCAAACGCAGACGGTTTTTCAAATCTCAAACGCGCCGCAGACCGTTTGCGGGACGAACTGCTGCTGATAGATCCCGCTCGGATTATTCTGGGTCAGATTCGTCTACTTTATCTTCGCTGATGACAGGTGCAATGGCGGTGAGTTTGTCATTGGCGCTCAGGTTGACGAGCCGAACTCCTTGAGTGTTCCGCCCGGCCTCGCGAATTCCATCGATGCCAGTACGAACCATCTGCCCTTCCTGAGTGATCAACATGATTTCATCGCCAACATGCACGGTCAATGCGCCGACCACATTACCGGTCTTGTCGTTGGTTTTCATCGTGATGATGCCTTTGCCACCGCGCGATTGGAGCCGGTACTCATCAAATGGAGTTCGTTTGCCAATTGCGTTCTCGCCGGCGACAAGCAACGTGGCATCGGCTACAACGACGGAAAGCGCGACGACAGCATCGGTTTTTTCCAGTGTGATTCCGCGGACTCCGCCTGCGGGACGCCCCATAGAACGCACGTCCTCTTCACTGAAACGGATGCTCATGCCTTCGCGGGTGATAAGCACGACTTCGTTCTGACCTGTGGTTAGTTTGACCTCAATGAGGTTGTCGCCCGGTTCAATTCCAATGGCAATGATACCGCCTTTACGGACATTGGCAAAATCGGCAAGTGCCGTCTTTTTGACCGTACCCATACTGGTCACAAAGAAGAGATGTCCCTCCTGTTCCCATGTTGTGTCTTCCTTGTTCGCATTTGTTTTGGAAAGAATCCGAATGAGGGCAGCGACCTTCTCGCCTGACTTCAATTCGAGAATATTCGCGATACTGCGTCCCTTCGCAGCTCGGCCCATGTCCGGAATTTCGTGCACTCTCTCGACATACACGCGACCTGTGTTCGTGAAGAACATCAGGTAATCGTGAGTGGATGCAGTGAACAGATGCTCGATGAAATCATCTTTGTCGTCATCCGTCTGCGCCTCGCGCGTAGTCATGCCGATGACACCTTTGCCGCCGCGACGCTGTGCGCGATAGCTTGAGACATTGGTGCGCTTGATCAGTCCACTATGCGTGAGCGTGATGATGACGCCTTCGTTGGCGATGAGATCTTCGATGGCCATTTCGCCCTCATCAGGGGCAAGCTCCGTGAGTCGCGGTGTGGCGAACTTCTCGCGGATGACCTTTAACTCCGCTTTGATAATGGTCATCACTCGCGATTCCTTGGCGATAATGTCCATCAAATCTTCAATTGCCTTTAAGAGCGCCTTGTATTCGGATTCGACCTTGTCGATCTCAAGCCCTGTGAGTTGGTAGAGTCGCAGTTCAAGAATGGAATCCACCTGACGCTCGGTGAGTCCGTAACGTCCGCTCGTGAGGCGCGATTCGTTACGAATGATAATCCCCCAACGCAGCACCTGAGCTTTAGTCCATTCGAAAGCGAGCAGCTTTACCTTGGCTTCATCGCGGTTTTTCGATGCGCGGATGATATGGATGAATTCATCGAGGTTGGAAAGTGCGATGAGATAACCTTCAAGCACTTCAGCTCGCTCTTCGGCTTTGCGTAACTCAAACCGCGTGCGACGTAACACCACTTCGCGACGGTGCTCGATATAGGCACCGATCATTTCCTTCAGACCAAGCGTCTTTGGCCGGCCATGATCAATAGCCAGAGCATTCACCGAAAAAGAGGATTCGAGTTGAGTATGCTTGTAGAGATTGTTGATCACTACCTTCGGAATGCCATCGCGTTTTAGCTCGATAACGACGCGCGTATTCTCATCCGACTCATCTCGAATGGCCGTGATGTCGGTGATAATCTTTTCGTTAACAAGATCGGCGATGCGACTAACAAGCGTGGCGCGATTGACGTTGTAGGGAATCTCAGTGATGACGAGTTGTTCTTTGCCGCCTTTGAGTTGCTCGATGCCCACTCGCCCGCGGACTTTCAAACTGCCTCGACCCGTTGTGAAATACTGTTTGATCGGTTCCAGCCCACATACCGTAGAGCCAGTGGGAAAATCCGGCCCTTTCACATGCTTCATCAACTTGGCGATGGTGATTTCCGGGTCGTCAATCTGCGCGCAAATGCCGTCGATGATTTCGCCGAGATTATGCGGCGGCATGTTGGTCGCCATTCCTACAGCGATGCCCGTGCCACCGTTCACCAATAGATTTGGGAATGAGGCAGGAAAAACTTTTGGCTCAGTGAGTCGTTCGTCATAGTTCGGGACGAAATCGACCGTGTCCTTCTCCATGTCATCCATCAGCGTTCCGCCGAGTGGAGAAAGTCGCGCTTCGGTATAACGCATCGCGGCCGGTGGATCACCTTCGATGGAACCGAAATTTCCCTGCGAATCAATGAGTCGCTCTCGCATGGCCCATGACTGCCCCATGTGAACGAGAGTCGGATAGATCACAGCCTCGCCGTGCGGATGGAAATTACCAGAAGTGTCGCCGCATATCTTGGCGCACTTCATGTGCTTGCGCGGCGGATAGAGCGAAAGCTCGTGCATCGCGAAGAGAATGCGGCGCTGTGAGGGTTTCAACCCATCCCGCACATCGGGTAATGCGCGCGATACAATCACCGACATCGAGTAGTCGAGGAATGAGTTTTTGATCTCCTCGGCGACGTTGATCTTGGCGAGCTTTTCGTTGGCTGCGTACAGTGATTCTGTTCGTGAATTTGTTTTATCGTTGTCGTTCTTGTCGGTCATAGGTCAGGTGCGAAAAATCAGATGTCCAGATTGCGGACATTCAATGCGTTGTCTTCAATAAATTGTCTGCGAGGCTCCACTTCATCACCCATCAGCTTTGTAAACATTTCCTCGGCCTCAACCGCGTCTGTCAATTCGATGCGTAGCAGCTTCCGGCGTTGCGGTTCCATCGTGGTCACAAAGAGTTCTTTCGGGTTCATTTCACCCAGACCTTTGAATCGCTTGATTTGAATGCCGCGCCTGCCGACTTCCTTTACCGTGGAAAGAATCTCAGCGATGGAGAAGATTGGAGTGACTTTTTCATCTTCGCCTTTGCCTTCGACAATTTCAAAAAGCGGTTTGTCTTGAGCAGAATAGTGATCCACTGACAGCCCTTTTTTGGAGAGCTTACCAAGCAATTCCACCACGGCTTTGCTCTCATACAATTCGACGTGCTTGGCGCGGCGAGTATGGCCGTTCTTGGGCTTCTCCGCTTTAGATTCATCGGCATCTTCAGTTCCAAATAATTTAAGATCAGGATTGGAACTGCTGAATATCGCGAACTCAGCTTCCGTGTGGAAATAGTGCACGCTTTCATCGTTGCCATCGCGAACTTTAACAAGGTGGTTGGGAAGTTCACCCGACTTAGCATCACGTTTTTCAATGTATTCAGCAAAGTCGCCGCCGTGCCGTTGCAACGCTTTTGTGTACTTGTCCATCTGCTCAAGAAGTTCGAGCACTTCAGAAAGCTGCTTTTCATTGAGCACTTTTTTATCCGAGAGATTCCGAAGGAACACTTCCTCAGTACCGAGCTGAATCAAAATCCGGTTCAACGCGGTGTCGTCCTCGACATACTCGACTCTTTTTTTGCGTGAGATTTGATAGAGCGGAGGTTGGGCGATGTAGACAAATCCCTGTTTGATGAGTTGCGGCATTTGCCGGTAAAAGAAAGTGAGCAGCAAGGTTCGGATATGTGAGCCATCAACGTCGGCATCGGTCATGATGATGACTTTGTGATAGCGCAGTTTTTCGATGTTGAACGCACCCTCGCCTTCTCCATCACCGATTCCCGTGCCGATGGCGGTGATCATCGTTCTGATTTCGTTGTTCTGAAGAACCTTGTCCAAACGGGCCTTTTCCACGTTGATGAGCTTGCCTCGGAGCGGAAGGATTGCTTGAAATTTTCTGTCACGCCCCTGTTTTGCAGAGCCGCCTGCGGAATCACCTTCGACGATGTAAAGCTCCGTGTTGGCTGGGTCGCGATCGGAACAATCGGCCAATTTTCCGGGCAAGCCGCCTCCGGTGAGTGCGCTCTTCCGAACTGTCTCGCGTGCTTTTCTGGCCGCTTCGCGGGCACGAGCAGCCAGCAATCCTTTCTCAATGATTTTTTTTGCGATGCTAGGATTGGCATCCAACGCGGTCATCAGCCCGTCGTACACGATCGAAGAAACAATTCCATCAATCTCGGTGTTGACCAATTTGACCTTGGTTTGCGATTCAAACCGAGGGTTTGGCAGCTTGACGCTGAGCACGCAGACCAAGCCTTCGCGGACATCGTCACCCGAGATAGTCGGGTCTTTTTCTTTTAATAGATTGTTCTGCTTTGCGAATTGATTGATGCAACGGGTGAGCGCCGTTCGTAAGCCGGTGAGGTGAGTGCCCCCATCTGGATTCGGAATGGAATTGGCGTAACAGAGAATCTGATCGTTGTAGCTCTCATTGTACTGCATGACGCAATCGACAAAAACATCCTCGTCGCGACCTTCCATTTTGATGGGACGTTTGCCCGATAGAGAAACGGGCTTGGGATGAATCACCTGCTTGTTGCGCCCCAACTGACGGACAAATTGATCGATGCCATCGCGATAAAAGAAGGTCTCGGATTTGTTTTCAATTCGTTCATCGACCAATACGATTTCAATTCCCGGATTCAGGAATGCAAGTTCACGTAGGCGATTGGCAAGAATTTCAAATTTGAATTCAATGGTGATCGTGAAAATCGTAGCGTCGGGCTTGAAGGTGATGAGCGTGCCGGTGCTCTTGGATTTCCCAATCACTTCGAGATTCTGCGTGGTTTTGCCACGCGCAAATGCCATGTGATAAACCAAGCCGTCACGCGACACTTCGACTTTGAACCAGTCCGATAGTGCATTCACGCACTTGGCGCCGACACCGTGCAGACCGCCTGAATATTTGTAAGCGCCCTGTCCGAATTTTCCGCCCGCGTGGAGATTGGTCAGCACCAACTCAACTGCAGGAATCTTCCATTTTGGATGGACATCAACGGGAATTCCGCGCCCGTCATCACGAATCGAAACAGACCCATCCACATGGATGGCAAGTTCGATTTTATTGCAGAATCCAGCAAGGTGCTCGTCGATCGAATTGTCGAGCACCTCGAAGACGCAATGATGAAGTCCGCGTTCATCGGGGTCGCCGATATACATTCCTGGCCGTTTGCGGACAGCTTCAAGCCCCTCCAGCTTGTCAATTTTCGAGGCATCGTATTTCCCAGCATCGATTGCTTGGGGCTTCATTTCATCTTCAGATTGCTTGGGCATTTGGGGTGTCTTAAACCGGATTTCTCGGCGTCGGAAGAGTATGAGGAATACCAAATCAAATGGCTAGTCCAACAATCAATTTTCTTTCACACTCAAACGGAACCAAGCACTACATATGTACAGTGGAACCCGAGTTCATCCACTATTAGTAGATGTGGATAAGTTAACTCAGCTGAGCCGACTCAATAAAAAAGCCTCCGAATAATCGGAGGCTTTTGAGAGTGGTGAACTTTTAGCGTTCTGCGTTGTCAATCAAGCCAGGATTGAATTGCTGTTGTTCATTTTGATCCTGCAACCAGAGCAACGATCCTAACTTTGAAGGGTCATTGAGATTCATCACGCCAACGTCCTTCGAATCAATATCACGCTCAGATTGTCCAGCAGCATCGGAATGGCCAGAGCCATTTCGACTTGGGCTTTGTGCCGGGAATTGATCCGAAAAGCAAACGAACAGGCCAATAGCCGCCAGCGCACCAACAGGAGCAATCCATTGGCGAATGGCATTGAAATTAAAGTGTGAGGTTGTCGGCTCCACTTCTTCCAATTCAATCTTTCGCGCAATCGCGTCCCAATACAAACTGGCTGGAATTTCAATCGTGCGGGACGGCTCTCCGACCTGCATCGATTGTTTCAATGTGCGCAAAGTGTCCACTGCCGCCTTTGCCTCGGTATCCGAGACAACAAATGCGGCAACTTCTTTCGCTTCATTGGGGCTGAGCTCATTGTCAACCCATGCTTGCAACTGCATCATTCTATCTTCGTTCATTTAGGGGGGTGTCTTTCTGCTTTTAAACTTCTCAATAACGAGGCCAGTTTGCGCCTCGCATAAAACAACCGTGACATCACAGTTCCGATGGAGCACCGCATTTGGTCTGCAATTTCTTGGTACTCCATGCCTTCAAATTCGTGCAACACCAGTACGGTCCGATGCTCATAGGACAATTTCACCATAGACTGGTCAATCCGTTCGCGGAGTTCTTCCTGCTCCAGTCGCTCTGTTGGATTGAATTCAACAGAGGGCATCTTTCTTTCAATTCCACCCGACTGTTCTTCCATCTGCTCAATCGAATCGGTCTGTTGCCGTTTCCGTTTTCGCAAATGATCCAGACAGAGATTGATCACAATCCGTGTCATCCATGTGGTGAAACCGGAATTGCCCTTGAATTGCTTCAAGCGCTGCCAGCCCTTCACCCACGCTTCCTGGGAAAGATCGAGCGCCTCGTCTTCATTACGCAGCATACTGAAGGCTCGGGCATAAAACTTATCCCGATGCCTGTACACCAGCTCCTCGTACGCTTCCATCCGCCCACTCTGGGCAGCAGCAACGAGTTCCTGATCGGAGGCAGCTTTGACGTCAATACGTCTGGACATTGTGATAGACGGCTCCTTCTACGCCCTATTCAATTTGATAATTTCCCCTTCGTGCTGGGAATAAGACCAGTAATTCTCGGATCATTCTGCCGGGCCACATCCACAGCCCGTGCACAAGCCTTGAATAAGGCCTCAACAACATGGTGAGGCTCCTCACCATACAATAACTCCAAATGTAAGTTGCATCGCGCCTCATTCGTGAACGCCTGGAAGAATTCACGCGCAAGACCAAATCGGAATATGGTCGGAACGTCCCCATTCAACCCCGAAGGAATCGCCTTCAATCCAAGCCGGCCCATTCCGCGCCAAACTAGAAATGGTCGACCACTAAAATCAATCACGCAACGCGCCAGACATTCATCCATTGGAACGAATGCCTCACCGGTAAATGGATTCTGCGGATGAAATCCTGCTCCGTATCGCCGAATGCCACGCTTCTCACCAAGAGCCTCGTTGAACGCCCGACCCAAAGCCAAGCCGCAATCCTCGACGGTGTGATGCAGATCAACATCCAAATCCCCTCGGCAACTCAACTGCAAATTCACAGTTGCATGCTTTGCGAACAACACAAGCATGTGATCAAAAAAAGGAATACCCGAATCCACCTTGCCAATCCCCTGCCCGTCCAAATCCAACTTCAGCCGAATTCTTGTTTCGCCTGTAATACGATTCAATTTTGCCGTTCGCCTTTTCATGAAATACTAACGGACGTTTGTCGGACGTAATCGCCCTGTTCACATTCAACTATTCATCTTACCCAAATATCTTTCCGTGTCGATTGCTGCCGCGCAACCCATGCCTGCCGCTGTAATCGCCTGCCGATAAATCCGGTCTGAACAATCTCCAGCAACGAACACTCCGGAAACGTTCGTTTCTGTGCCGTGCTTCGGGATGATGTATCCAGCCTCATCCATATCAATGGTGCCCTTGAATAAATCCGTGTTCGGAATATGACCAGCCGCAACGAATAATCCCGCGCAATCAAGTTTCTGGACATCGCCGCTCTTGAGATTTTTCAACTCAACAGAGGTCACTTTACCTTGTTTGATATCGCGCACTTCGGTCACGACCGTGTCCCAAATCGGTTTGATCTTTGGGTTGGACAGCGCACGATCGGCCATCACTTTCGAAGCACGCAATGAATCGCGCCGATGAACCAGGTAAACTATCGAAGCGAACCGCGTCAAAAAAGTGGCCTCCTCACACGCTGAATCGCCGCCCCCAACCACAACAACCGGCTGATTGCGAAACATGGGCAATGCGCCGTCGCACGTCGCACAAAAAGTAACACCCTTCTTCTCCAACTCATGTTCACCCGGCACGCCCAAATGCTTGTGCCCAGCACCGGTCGCGATGATAATCGTTTGCGTCTCGATTTTCTCTCCATCCACCGTCAAGACAAACGGCCGGCTCGAAAGATCCACCGACTCCACCATGCTGCCAAACATTGTCTTCGCTCCAAATCGTTCGGCTTGTTGCTGCATTCGAATCATCAAATCCGTCCCATCCACTCCCTCTGGAAATCCGGGATAATTTTCCACGATGCTTGTCGTGGTCAGCAATCCTCCGGGAGTCGCACCTGTGATGACCAACGGCGAAAGATTTGCCCTGGCAGTGTAGAGTGCCGCCGTCCAACCCGCACAACCCGACCCAATGATGACCACTTGTTCCATAAAGACGCGCTAGGTTAGTTTCGCGCGTGACAATGGCAAGACATAGAATCACTTTTGAACTCTTCAGCACACAATCAACGTCAAACAACATGATGCGATTACACGCCATCTTCATCGTCATACTTGCGACAAACCTTGTTGCTCAACCCAGAATCCTTTTCAAAGACCTCACTCAATCCGCTGGCCTTCTGGAGCCTCTCGCTGGATTGATGGGACACGGCGGCGCTTGGGGAGATTTCGACAACGATGGCTTGATCGACTTATTTGTTGGCGGATTCTGCGACCGACCCAACGCCGAATACGAACCCGCAACATCGCCTGTTCCAACTCGCTTATTCCGGAATCTTGGCAAAGGCCGATTTGAATTGATGAAAGATTCGCCCACCGCGACATACGCTCGTACCAGCGGTGCTGTGTTTGCTGACCTCGACAATGATGGCACACTGGACCTTTACGTTGCCAACAACGCCAAAGCTTCCGCTGGCACAAAATCCAAATCAACCATCGAACCCCAATCCTCAGCCAAGAATCATCACAGCCAGCTATTCAAAAACACCAACGGCAAATTAAAGGACATCTCGATTGCAAGTGGTGCAGTCCCCGATTCACTTCTCACCGCTCGCAATATCGGAGTCTTCGACTACGACAGCGATGGCATGCTCGACCTGCTGGTCATCGAGGACAAATTCACGCGCAAACCGCGTACCACACTTTTCAAAAATCTCAGCGGATTAAAATTCAAAGATGTCACAGCAGAAGCTGGACTTCCAGAAGACCTGTTTGGCCTCGGCCACGCCGTTGCCGATCTGAATGAAGATGGTCGCCCCGACTTTTTTATCGGTCATAGCAATCGCCTATTTATGAGTAACGGCAAAAACCGTTATCGTGAAGCCGTCGAGTTACGCGAACTGTTTCAATGGAAACCGTTGCATGGTGAAGATTGGCCTTGTGGCGCAGCCTTTGGCGATTTGAATCGCGATGGCAGACTCGACCTTGTCCTGAGCATTCACTGTGAAACCGCACGCAATAAAGTTTTCATCAATGACGGATTGAAAAATGGCCTGCCTCAATTTCGGGAGGTCAGCAAGGAGGTGGGCTTTCCCGAAAGCGTGCCTGTGAAATGTCCGCACGTAGAAATCCAGGATTTCGACAATGATGGTTGGCCGGATATTTATCTCTCTACTGGGTGGCAGGAGGAGGGCATCATCACTCCGCTCATTTTCAGAAACACGGGCAACAATGGTGGACTCCCTCAATTCACTGCGCCCAAACCGATCAAACCACCCATGGTCTATTTCCCTTGCGGACCGTCAGGCGATTTTGACAACGATGGCAAACTCGATCTCTTTCTTATCAATTGGTTCAAAGGAAACCACTCTCGCCTGCTGCGAAATGAATCGGCAACACGCCATTGGCTGCAAGTGCGCGTCACCGGAAAACAAATGAACCGCATGGGAATCGGCTCGCAGATACGACTCTATCAAGCCGGACAACTTGGCAAACGTGAAGCGCTACTCGGGTTTCAAGAAATCAACATCGGGTTCGGCTATGCCAGCGGACAACCGGCGATTGCCCATTTTGGACTTGGCTCCGTCGCCAAGATCGATATCGAAGTCAAACTCTCTCACGGCAAATCCATCACTCGCACCCATGTCGCCGCCGACCAATTGATCAACCTTACTGAATAATGAAATCACTCTTACTGGGACTCACCCTCATCGGATCACTCCTCGCCGCTGAACCGTTGAAAAAGAATCCCAAGGTCAAATCTTCAGCAGCTGAAGTGACCTACCCACCGAAATTACCCAATGGCAAGATTCTGGTGACCGATACGTCGCAAGATTTTCTCAAGCCGCCAGCGACCTTGCTTCCCGGCGTATCCATCGCAAAGAAACCACCAACGGTTGATTTTATCTATTACCCCGGTCAGGACTATCCTGGCAAACCGTGGTCGAATTGGGGTGATAGCCTTTACGCCAACGGGAAATATTACGCATCGATCGGCGACCATCTCGCTCCAGCCGGCAACGCGTTCATCTATGAATACGATCCTGCAACCAAGAAACTCCGCCGACTGATGGATGTGTTTTCAACGCTCAATCTCCCTGAAGGACACTACGCGCCCGGAAAAATACACAGCCGGATCGACATGGGAAATGACGGCTACCTGTACTTCTCCACACACCGGGGATCAACACGCGTCACCACCGACCAATATCACTACAAGGGTGATTGGATTCTTCGCCACAATCCTGCCACAGGCAAAACTGAAATTGTTTCACATGGCCCTGTTCCCAAACACTGTATTCCGACCAGTGCATTTGATCCAAAACGAATGATTTTCTACGGAGGCACCGCTCCGGGAACAGGCGGCGAAGATGCCGGCGTGCGGTTTTTTGCGTACGATATCAATACTCGCAAAGTGATCTGCGATGAACCCGATGGCCCCGCTCGCGCCATGATTTTCGCACCGTCAACGGGCCGTGTTTATTACAACCAAAGCAACGCGGAAAGCGCGCTCATGCGCTTTGATCCGACTAAAGGCAACAAGCCAGTGAAAATCGCCGGCGAAATTGGCCTGCGTGCGGCTTCAGAAGAAACGCCGCAGGGAATCGTGTACACCGTTTCACAAGGTCGCAAAGGCGAAATGGCCCAAATGTACGCATTCCATACCAAGACTGAAAAGGTTGAGATGATTGGTCCGGCTGCGGTTGGCTCACAACAATACATCACGACACTCGATGCCGATCCAACTGGGCGCTATATTTATTACGTGCCCGGCGCGCATGGTGGAAGCGAACAGGACAATTCAGCGGTGGTGCAATACGACACAAAAAACCGCCAACGGAAAATCATCGCCTTCCTCCATCCGTTTTATCAGACCCAATACGGCTGCACATTGAAAGGCACATACAGTGTGGCATTGGATCCGAAGGGTGAAACGCTCTTCATCACTTGGAATGCGAATCGTAATTCAAAAGCCTGGGACACTTGCGCGCTCACCGTGTTGTATATCCCAGAATCGGAACGGAAAAAATAATCCAACGAAGGATTATTTTGCCATGAAGACCTCGGTGGTCTCACGGGATGCCTCAACTTGAACCGCATCTGAATTCCGACTGGCAGTTGGAACGGTAGATTCAGCCAACAACCTCGATCCGTTGCCTTCGTCATTTCTATGGAATTTCACGCTGACCACGCGACTCACGCCGCGTTCCTGCATCGTGACACCGTAAAGAACATCGGCGCTGCTGATGGTTCGTTTGTTGTGCGTGATCACGATGAACTGCGACTGCTCGGCGAACACCTTCAACTTCGCAACGAACCGGTTGATGTTCGATTCATCCAACGGTGCATCCAATTCATCCAGCACACAAAACGGACTTGGCTTGACCAGATAAATTGAGAAGAGCAATGCGACGGCGGTCATTGTCTGCTCGCCGCCCGATAACAATGAAATGCTCTGCAGCTGCTTGCCTGGTGGGCGCGCATAGATATCAATCCCGCATTCGAGCACATCACCTTCATTCGTCAATTGGAGGTCAGCTTTGCCGCCACCGAACATCTCGGGGAAAATTGTCCTGAAATTGTCGCGGATCTTCTCAAAAGTCTGCAGGAACATCTCGCGCGATTGGATATTGATCCGATTGATCACTTCGATTAATTGCGCCTTCGCACCGGTCAGGTCGGCATGCTGTGCAGAAAGAAATTCATGTCGCTGCTCGATCTCCTCGCACTCCTCGATTGCCACCAGATTTACCGGCCCCATCTCATCAACCTGGCTTTGTATCGCTTCAACTTGCGCTCGGATTGCCGTCCAATCTGTTGCCAAACCATTTTTTGCCATTTCTTCAGGCGACACAGTCTGAGCGGACGTTCTGCCATCTTCCGACATCGTGATCGTGATACACTCACTGCGGATGTCTGCGAGGTTGAGTAGATATTTCTGTTGAACTCGCTCAATCATGTTTTGCTGCGACATCTGCTTTTGCGCAATCGAGACCTCAATCTGTCCTTTCTTATTCTGCAGGTCAGTCAGTTCATTCCGTTGTGCGTGCAACTGGCGCTCTCTCTCATGGTGCGACACAGAAAACTGGTTCTTCTCTGAAAGCAATCCCTCGGCCTCGGCTTCAACTTTGGAAAGATCCCCATCGAGGCGAACGATGTAGTCTTCCGATTCAGCGTTCTCAACGAGTATTTGGGCACGCTTCAATTCAATTTCAGCCAGCGATTGCTTGCCTCGTTCAGAAACCTGCAAATAGTCCTTGATGCGAGCATCCAACGGAGCGCGATGCTGACGCAGTGTTGACAGCATCTGTTCTTCCTTTGCCAACGCGATCCGCGTTTCCGAGTAGGCAGTGTTTGCTAGATCACGTTTCTCTCGACCATCATCAATCGACTGCTGGGCTGTGCCCAACCGTGTCTGTAATCCAGCTTCTTCGCTGCTACCCTCTTCAACCACCTTTACCAGCACCTGCATTCGAGTGAAGGCTTCCGACTGTTGCGCAGCCAAACTTTGCACTTCGTATAAAACTGTTTCAGTTTTCTGATCCAAAATGCGCAATGATGATTGCAAAGCCTGCTGCTCGCCTTGTCGTGTTGCGAGCGAGACTTCTTTGTCAGAGAGATCTTTTTGCTCAGTTGCAACGAGCGCATCCATTTCATTCAATTCAGCCAACAGCAAAACTTCCAACTCAGCCAATCGGACAAACTCAACTTTGGCTTTGCCCGATTGCTTCGTCATCGTTTCGATCTGGGATTTCCGTGACAAGATGCGTGACAATTCCGGCTTTCCATCCTGACCTCCATGATAAACACCCATTTGATCGAGCATTTCGCCATTCCGAGTCACAAAACTGAATTGCCCCGGAGCGCCTTGCCAAGCCTTCGTCGCAGCAGCAAGGTCATCGACGATTCTCGTCCTCGCCAACAATGACTCAACGACTGCAGCCACTTCCGGTGCAGCAACCACAACCGATGCCGCAGGAATTCCAACATCAATGGCAACTTCGTGTGGTTTTGCCAATCGGCTTGCCAGCAAATCATACGCAGCTACTTGCGCTCGGCCGGTCTTCGCTTTTGACAATTCCGAAATCCATTCGCACGCGGTGGACGCATCTGATGCAACAGCCAGTTGCAAGGTCACACCCAACGCCGTCTCAATGGCGCAAGTGTGCTCTGCAGGAACACTGATTTGATCAGCAATGAAACGCGCTGAACCTTTGCTCAACTTCACCAGACTTTGAGGACCGGAATCCCAACCATCGCGACTCACTTCTAGTGCACGAAGAATTTCAAGGCGCGCATTGATCTCCGCCAGATTGCGTGCGGCCGTTGCTTTTTCACCGCGTAGTTTCTCGAGAGCCGATTCTTTTCCAACAAGCTCCGTGTGACGCTTGCTCAAAAGCATTCGACGATTATTCAGTTCCTTCTGTTCCGATTCAAGATCTGCGCAGAATTCTGCCAATCGTTGCAGCAATGAAGCTCGTTCGGATTCCACTTGAGCTTTTTCAGCAGAAAGTTTTTCCAGCCGAATCTTATTACCCTGTTGATGAATTTCCAATGCGCTGAGGGAGTTGCGCGAGATGGAGAGTTGTCCGGCCAATCGCAGCGAACTGTCTCTCAACGATGAAAGTTCAGACTGCCGGGCAGTGAGTGATGATTCAATGTCTAGAACGATTTGTTTGCGATCGACCAAGTCCGACTGGCATCGTGATAATTCCACCGCGATCTGTGCGATCTGTTCTTCGAGCTGCTTGATTTCTGACAGCAATTCTTCTCGACGCGAGTCGGCCTCTACCACATTGCGTTCGGATTCTTCTTTGCGTTGATCCGATTCGCGTTGGCGCTCTTCGTTAAATGAAACTCGATTCTTGTGCCGCTCGATCTCCGATCGCACTTCCATGGATCGCTGGCGGCTAAGTCCGATTTGATGTTCAAGCTCGATGAGTCGTTCCCGTTCCGTCCTCAAAGAGGATTCGACATTGAGAATCTGTATATTTTCCGAATCGATTTTTGCACGTGCATCATCTGCAGATTGCTGCGCTTCTTGCAGTGCCGTCGTGAGCAAGTCGTACTGATGCCGCATATACTGCGTATCGAGATGCAGCAATTCGGTGGAGAGTTTTTTGTAACGACGCGCCTTCCCAGCTTGACGTTGCAAGGATCCGATCTGTCTTTTAATTTCGCGAATCAGATCATCGAGCCTCAAGAGATTCTGATCGCTGGCCTCTAATTTCCTGAGTGCTTCACGTTTCTGTGCTTTGAATTTTGTGATGCCGGCGGCTTCTTCGAAAACTGTTCTGCGATCTTCCGGCTTGCTGGAAATAATCTGCGTGATGTTGCCTTGCGCCATGATGCTGTAACTGGCGCGCCCAACTCCGGTGCCCATGAACAACTGCTGAATGTCGCGAAGACGGCACGGCGTGTTGTTCAGAAAGTATTCGCTGGTTCCATCGCGAAACAGTCGGCGTGTGATGGTGACTTCATTGAATGAAAGATCCACACCCGCTGCACGGAGTGATTCCTGATCGACATCGCTGATCGTCAATGAGACTTCGGCCATGCCTAGCGCTTTGCGTCCTGGCTGACCTTCTGTTCCAGAAAAAATGACATCGGCCATTTCGGTGCCACGCATGGCTCGCGGCGATTGCTCTCCCAAAACCCAACGGACGGCATCGGACACGTTTGATTTGCCGCAACCATTTGGCCCCACAATGGCCGTTATGCCAGGTAGAAAATCTAAAGTGGTTTTGTCTGCGAAAGACTTAAACCCCAACGCTGTCATCGTTTTAAGATACAAGCATCCCTCCCTTTCAATTAATCGACACCTCAGAGGCAACAGCCTCTATATGTCGGGCCGAGTAGTTACCTCAACCACTATATGGAGTGCAAGCCCATTTCTAAACCAAACGGCGCTAAACCGTTCAAACCGAATGGCGAGCCTCCTTTTTGCTATTACAGATAATGTGCGCGGACGGCCAACAATTCAAGCTCAGATTGCATTTCAACTCTTGAGTATTTGCGTTGCAGAAAGCCGGATTGCATCGATCAATTCCTTTGGAGCAATGGCGCGCGCTTCGCCTGCCCAGGAAAGTATCCAACGCCGCACTTCATCAAGTTCATTCAATCGCAGGGTCAACTCAACACAGCCCTCATTTAGATTTCTGAGTTGCTGCGATGCGTGCCACTGTTTTTCGCGAACGTACGTCGCCACTTGGGCAGAGAATTGGATCACCACCTTGTGTGGGGTTCCACCAGTCCGAATGCCGAATGATCCTTCAAGATGTTTTGCCAGCGAGAAATTATCCGGCCGTTCGAATGTCGATCCCGTCTCCTCCACTTGCTCTATTCGAGCCGGCACAAACGTTCTCAAATCATTGCGCAGATGATCATGTGCAAACAGAAACCATTCTCCGTTGATGTTTGCCAAATGGTAGGGATCAACAGTCCGAACCTCTGCCTTGCTCGCGCCCGGTTTGCGGTAATGCAATTTCAGCCCTTTGCGTTTGGCGGTCGCGCGCGCCAGTTGATCGAACACCTCCACCGGCAATCGCGGAACTGCCGAGGTGCGGAATGAAATGCTTCGATCCCATTCGGCGAGATTTAATGAAAACTCATCTGGCAAAGCGGAAACGATCTTCTGAAAAGTTTGCGACAACGGAACCTCGAATGGAGTGCCGCGATATTGCTGGATTGCTTTCTCAGCAATCAACAGTGCGAACAATTCTCCCTCTGTAATTTGCAATGCAGGATACTCAGTCACTGGGCCTGTGTAATGGTAGCCATTGGCCTTGGAGTCGTACTCCAAGGGCAAGCCCAGCCGGTCGCGCATGAATTCCAGATCGCGATGGATTGTCTTTGAGCAAACCTCAAGCGCTCTGGCCAGAGTTGTTGCGTTCGGTTTCTTCTCAGCCTGTAGGAGATGGTGAATCCGCATCATCCGCTCCAGTGGCGGTCGTTGACGCGGCGATTGCCGAATGCCGGTGTTGTTTTCCCTCCGTGTCACTGCAGCAACCGTAATGGAAGCCAGAACACTGCGCCAGTGACAACGCGCTGAAAAAACTGCCGGTTAAATCAGCTTCGAAAGCAGCTCGTCATTCGTCTTAAATTTCTTCAAGGCGCCGATGAGCGTTTCCATTGCGTCGACTGGGTTGAGATCCACCATGGTACGACGAAGTTTTCGGATGGCCTCAAGTTGATGCGCTGGGAAAAGTTTTTCCTCTTTGCGCGTGCCCGATTTGGGGATGTCGATGGCGGGGAAAAGTCGGCGCTCGGAAAGTTTCCGTTCCAGAATCAGCTCCATGTTGCCGGTGCCTTTGAACTCTTGGAAAATCAATTCGTCCATGCGGCTGCCTGTATCGACGAGCGCAGTGGCAAGGATGGTGAGTGAGCCGCCGCCTTCGATCTTGCGTGCGGCAGCAAACATTTTTCGGGGAATCTCCAATGCGCGGGCATCCACACCGCCGGACATCGTTCTTCCAGATCCGCCGTGCACATTGTTGTAAGCTCGGGCGACGCGTGTGATGGAGTCCAACAAAACGAATACATTTTGACCGCATTCAACGAGACGTCGGCAACGCTCGATGATGAATCGGGAAAGACGGACATGGGTTTCAATATCCATGTCGTTCGAGCTGGCGACAACCTCGGCTTTGACTGAACGTTCAAAATCGGTGACTTCCTCCGGGCGCTCATCGATGAGCAGCACAATCACTTTCACATCGGGATGGTTGGTGGTGATCGCGTTGGCGATTTGCTTGAGAATGGTGGTCTTGCCGGTGCGCGGTGGCGCCACGATGAGTCCCCTCGTGCCTTTGCCGATGGGTGTGACGAGATCGATGATGCGGGTCTCGATGGCATCGGGGGTGGTCTCGAGTTTGAATTTCTCGATGGGATCGATGGTGGTGAGGTTTTCGAACCGGATTGCTTGAGTGTACTCAACGAATGCGACTCCGTTCACGGATACGACCTCTTTGAGCTGTGGGCTATGGCCTCGGTGTGGCGGAGAAAGTTTGCCTGCGACATGACATCCCTCGCGCAGAAAACTGCGCTTGATGGTGTCGGGAGTGACGAAGATGTCGGTGGGCTTGGATTGGAATCGATTGCCGGGGGAACGGAGAAATCCAAATCCCTTTTCGGCGATTTCCAAATATCCTTCACCTTGTTCAGGGAAGGGCGTGCTATGGTTGTTCATGTTCAAAAATGCTGGCGCGAATTACTCCACCCAATCAGGACAAACCGACGAACCGTATTTGAATTGTTAAGCCTGAACGAATGACTGTCTGGTGAAACCTACCCGACGCCAACGACGCGTTCTTATGCAACAGCGGCCATCGGTTGGCAACCCTAATTTAATAGAAATTCAAGCACCCACTTCTGCTCTGGCATCCGCCGCCAAAGCGGTGCTCAAATATCGCTCGCCTGTGGAACACGCAATCGTGACAATAATCTTCCCTTTGTTTTCAGGCCGACTGGCTACTTGAATTGCAGCCACTACGTTGGCTCCGGTTGAAATCCCGACCAAGATCCCCTCTTCCTTCGCCAATCGTCGTGCCATCGCGAATGAATCGTCGTTCGAGACTTTGACACATTCCGTAATCTGATTGTTGCCACTGGAATCTTTGAGGTGAAGATTCTTCGGCACAAACCCGGCACCGGTGCCTTGAATTTTATGCGGCCCCGGAACGGGAGTCTGCCCAGCAAGCGTCTGCGAGATTACTGGCGAGTCCATCGGTTCAACGGCGATAGCTTGAAAGGAAGCTCTGCGGGGCTTGATCACTTCGTAACAGCCAGTGATTGTGCCACCCGTTCCGACGGCTGCGATCAAAATATCCACCTTTCCATCCGTGTCTGACCAGATTTCTTCAGCCGTTGTTTTGCGATGAATTTCTGGGTTCGCTTCGTTCTCAAATTGTTGCGGGATCCATGAGTTAGGAGTCTGCGCCGCCAATTCAGTGGCCTTGGCAATAGCGCCTTTCATTCCTTGCGGTCCTGGCGTGAGAATTAGTTTGGCGCCGAGCATAGCCAGCAGTGTTCTGCGTTCCAGCGACATCGTTTCGGGCATCGTGAGAATGAGTTGATAACCACGGGCGGCACAAACGAAGGCGAGCGCAATTCCAGTATTGCCGCTGGTGGGTTCAATAATGATTGTGTCTTTTTTTAAGATGCCACGCTTTTCAGCATCGGCGATCATCGCCATGCCGATGCGGTCTTTGACTGAACCGAGCGGGTTGAAGTACTCACACTTTAGCAGGATTGTTGCGTGCAATCCCGCTGTCACCTTGTTGAGCCGAACCAAAGGAGTGTTTCCCACTGTTTCGACAATGTCGTTGTAGATGCGTCCCATAAGTATTGGTGACGATTGTCCGACAAAGTGATGCGAGGGCAAGCCTTTTCCGATGAATCCAAACGACGAAATAAAAGACCCGCCCGACTTTCGTCGGACGGGTCAAATAGGGGGTGGGAGTTCGCCACACTCTCTTTCCCATTGCCGGACATTTGGCACCATATAGGTCGCCGGCTTCCCGACGCTATTCTCCGGAGCAAACGGAGTCTCGGCCTCATAGCAGGGCCGTCTAGAGTCTTTCAACTACCAGACTATCGAGTGAGGCCTCTTTGCACACTTGGCGAAGGGTTGCGGTCCCTCCGCTAGCGAACCTAGTTCAGACACGAATGCAAGCTGACTCGCCTCTGAACCGCTTTGCACAAGGACGGCCACCGCTTTTGGCGGTGCGTTGGCCCGTGCGACGGGTCTTGCCTCTTACCTCTCAGGTTACTTTAGTCTTACATTTCAGCGGCTTTTCAGTCGCTGCTGTCCTATTTACCGGAGCAAACGGGCACTGCCAGCGCCCTTTTATCCCCACAGAAACAAACCGACTTTATTTCCCGCCTCGCAGCGGTCTTTTCTGTCATGACGGACTTACGTCCATCTGGCCTTGTCTCTGTACTAGCACGCGGTAGTAACCACTGCCATCTTGGCAACCACGATCCACTCGGGTTCGAAACCACCCGAATTTCTTACTCAGCGCGGAACGGCTTCTAATCGTCCCTAGCTGCCTGCCCCTAATTCGCATTACGCCAGCGCGCGAACGCCAGCGCAGGGGTCGGTGAATCCTGCCTCCTATCCTCCCGAACTACCACCGTGAGGCAGCAGCCCGAAAGTCTATCAGAGGGAATCAACCTAACTAGCTTGATTGATTCTTTGCCCAGTCACCTGGGTTTATCTTTAAAACAATCCGCGAATCGAATCACCAGATTGTCTCGGTTCTTTCAAGGAACTGTTAATACGCTAACACGGAATCCCTCAGTGACTATTGAATCTTATACGCCAACTTCTAACAGAATGGATTGTTGGATTTGGAAGTGAACATCGAAATAGCGCTGCAAACAAAGCCGTTTGCGATGGGGATTAGAATTGTTCACAACCACGCTGCCGCGATTTTCAGGCAGTGTGAACAAACCCCTGCGAATGCGGAGTGGAATTCAAGCGTGCAAGTCACTTTGACTAGCAAACGCTATTGGCCCGGCGACAGGAACCGTCTGACTACTTAGTTTTTTTCCGAGTGCGCGACTTGGCGGCGACCTTCTTGCGCTTGAGGGATTTCAGACGACGTTGACGTTTTTGAACCTTATTATGCTGTTTGCTCATATCGAACTCTTTACAGGCGTGCCGTATTTCTGTCTCCATGGCAACATGAAAAATGAAGTGGCGACCACTCTACTTCTCGTTGTCAGCCTTTTTTTGAATGCTTGCAGTACTCTTCCTGGGCAAACAAAACCAAAGGCGACCGTTGCAATTTACCTTGAAGGCAGCCCTATCGAAGAAGGCCGAGTGATACCTATTGAGATTTTTCGAGCTGCTCCGCGAGTGCTTCACGTTTATCGCACTCCTTCAATCGCGATGGATTCTTTCGACACACTGACACTCAGAGAAACAATCGATGGCGGGCACGTTCTCCATATTACTCTCAATCGATCCGGCACAGTCTATCTTGAAAATATGTCCATTAGTCATCGCGGAAAGAGACTGGTCATCGGAGCCTCTTTCGGAGAAAAGAATCCGCAGTTACGCTGGCTTACCGCTTTGCTACTCACGGAGACGATTACCAATGGCAACCTGATTTTTACTCCAGACGCATCCATCGAGGAATGCAAACAGATTGTGGATGGAGTCAATAAAAAGATGGTCGCTCCGCCAAAACCCAAAACTCCAAAGAAAACTCCCCCACCCGATAAACTTTTCCCCACCGCCAATTCGAAATCGCCAAGGAAATGATTCAAGCCCGACTCCGGAGAATTACGCGCCAACTCCCACTTTACATCGGCACGCTCATCTCGTGTTTCATTCTCGGAAGTCCCGCCAATGCTGCACCTGCCATTTCGTTTCCAACTGAGAACCGACTGCTTTTGGAAAGTGGACAAGAGGAACGATTCTTCGTAGGCACCGTTGGCAAATCATGGACATCCGGTGCATTTGGATGTGTTCGTTCCGGCGGAAACCAGTTTCACGAGGGCATCGACATCAAATGCCTCAAGCGCGACAAGAAAGGCGAATCGACTGATTCAGTGTTCGCCACTGCCGATGGCACCGTGACCTACATCAACACCCGTCCCAGCCTCTCCAACTACGGCAACTATCTTGTCATTCGGCACAATATTGACGGGATGGAGATTTATTCTCTGTACGCCCATCTCAAGGAGATTCGTGCCGGACTGAAGACGGGCGCCACCATCAAGGCTGGTGAAACGATTGCCGTGTTGGGACGAACTACCAACACGCGCGAGGGAATCGCCCGCGAACGTGCTCATCTCCATTTCGAGTTAGGCTTTCTCGCCAATGACCGATTTGCAACTTGGTATAAAGTCTCACATCCCGGCCAACGCAACGATCACGGCGAATGGAACGGACAGAATCTGATTGGAATCGATCCCACATCCTTGCTCATTCAACAGAATAGACTGGGAAATAAATTCAACCTCGTTGATCTCGTCCGCACTCAAACCGAATTGTGCAGAGTCATGGTACGTAAACAGCAATTTCAATGGATCAAGAGGTATGCGCCATTGATTCTCCCCAACCCGATCGCCGATAAAGAAGGTGTTGCTGGATTTGAACTCGCCATCAGTTTCTCAGGCATCCCCTACAAGATCACGCCACGCGCAGCCTCCGAAATTAAAGGCGCTGGTAAATATCAAATTCTCTCCGTCAATGAAACTGAGCAGAAGAAAAATCCTGCCCGCAATCTTGTCGTGAAAAAGAAAGGTCGCTGGGAATTGGCGCCCGCCGGAATTAACCTGCTCGACCTGCTCACTTTCTAGTCTGCAAAAAAAGACCCTGTCGGGTTTGCCGACAGGGTTTTTTTGATTTTCTACGATTAAGCGAACAGTTCGTCGATCGGCTTGCCGTTGCGAACCACCATCACAGGACGACCGCTGGGTGTATTGTATTCCTTCGTGGCGTCAATACCCAGCGTCTTGTAAAACGACGCAGCGACATCGTCTGGCGTGATGGCACGATCTTTCGGGCCTTCACCCTTCTCGTCCGATGCGCCAATCACTTGGCCACCCTTGATTCCGCCACCTGCCATTACGCAGAACATGGCGCGCGGATAATGATCGCGACCAGCGGTTTTGTTAATCTTCGGTGTGCGGCCGAATTCGCCAGTGACAAACACCGTAGTGGATTCGAGAAGTCCCTTCTGATGCAGCGATTCAAACAATCCGGCAAGACCTGCATCGAGTGAAGGTGAAAGCCGTGTCTTCAGCGAAGTGAAGTTATTGCTGTGCGTGTCCCATCCGCCAATGCTCACGCTCACGAAACGGACGCCCGATTCGACGAGTCGAGTCGCCAACAGACAGCTCTGTGAAAATCCATCCTGACCATACAAGTCGGTGATGGATTTGGATTCTTTGCTGAGGTCAAATGCCAATCGTGATCTTTCCGAGCGCATCATTGAGAACGCTTTTTGGCCGAAGAGATCCATGCCAGCGAGCAGTTTGTCCTGATTCGCGAAATCACCGAATGCGCTGTCGTAGCGTTTGAGCATGTCCTGGCGGCGTTCCACATCTGTCAACGTCACACCATTGCGCAACGAAAGTCCGCGCACTTCCAACGCCTTGCCAGCCACTGGCGCAGCGCCTGTTTCGAACGGCCCAAACTCAGGCCCAAGATAGCCAGTGGGATAATTGCCCTGATTGGGAATGGCAACAAATGATGGCAACTCGGCGCTCGCCTTGAGTTCCTTGCTCACCACGGCTCCATAAAACGGATATTTGAGCGATGGGATCGGCCGGTTTCCTGTACCCATGTAAACAGTGCCCAATTCGTGCGCCGCCAGTGTGTGGCTGACGCCGCGAAGAATCACGTATTTGTCCGCGCACTTGGCCAGTTTCGGCAAATGCTCGCTGATGCGCATTCCCGGCACATTGGTGGCAATCTCATTGAATTCGCCGCGATGGGTGTCTGGCGCATTGGGTTTCAAATCAAACGTGTCCATGTGAGTCGGGCCACCGGCCAGACGCACAAAGATGGCTGACTTGCCTTTGGCTGCACTCACCGCACCTGCGCTGTTCAGCGCAAAGTAATCGGAGAGGCTCAAGCCGATGCCAGCCAGCCCGCCGACTTTCAAAAAGTCGCGTCGAGCAAGGCCGTCGCAGAATACGTGTTTTGCCATATGTTTTATTTTGTTTGTGGGTTAGTGATTGACCATGAATTCTCGAGTATTGAGCATTGCCCAAAGGAGATCTCGCAAGCCGGTAATCGTGTCTTTGGCAGCGGCAATGTCAGCTTTGCCTTGTGCCAACTCGACGGCGGTTGGCACGCGACTGACTGTGCGCAAAAACGCTTCCGTGATGAGTTTCTCTATATTCAACTCAGGCTTGGAATCTGTCCCAACCGGCTTCCCTTTGGAAGCTGAATTGGCCTTGTTGAGTTCTTCGATCCATGAGGGAACATTTCGACGCGCTGTTTCTATTCGCGCAAGAAACTCAGGGTCGTTTCGTGTGTAGATGGTCTGAAGCAGCGTGGGATCGGCGGTCCGCTCACAGTCGCAGTTCGTTTCGCGCACCGGCTTCCCAAACAAGTTCAACGCGTAGTCCGTTGTGGCCCGCGCTCCATTTCCACGTCCGTATGCGGTCACATTCGGGCCAATAGCGCGCTCCATCACATTCGCTGAAAACTTGGGCAAGGCCTCCGTGCTGGCTGTGGCTTGGCTGATGGCGTCAATCACGATTTCTGCAGGAAGCCGACGAATGACATATCGGCTGAAATTTTTATCGTCCAGTTTGTTGCTTGCCGTCGGTTTCCAGCTTCGCTGATAGGTGTCGCTGTTAACGATTTCTCGGTGGAGCCATTTCATGTCGTAACCGTGGGAAACAAATCCGTCTGACAAATAATCCAGAAGTTCTTTATTCACGGGCGGGTTTGCGAGGTTCATGTCGTCGGCCGGCTCCACAATTCCGCGCCCGAAATAATTCGCCCAAACACGATTCACAAACGAGCGGGCAAAATAGGGGTTGTCTTTGCTGCGCAGCCATTCCATGAGCGGCACACGTGGATCACCCATCGAACCCAAGGGCACTTCACCACCACCGAGAATCTTGGGTGTGAGAACGCGGCCCGCCATATTGGCATTCCGCGCTTTGAGAGCCTCCAGTTGTTTCGGTGTCAAATTCGGGCGGCTATTACCCGAGATGAATACTTCCTGCCACGGGAGCACCTCTCCTTTGTCCAATCGACTGCGAAAAGCTTCAGCCTGCATCTTTTGCACCGCATTGGCAGCGACATTGGTGCCGATCGAGTCGCGAAGGGATTTGGTAGCAGTCTGAAAAGTCACTTCTTCATCTTTTGCACCCGGACGAGTTCCGTACTGAATTGGCTCGAAGAAGGCTTGGAACTGTTTGAAATCAGTTTGCGTCCATTGATCGAATGGATGCTTGTGACATTCGGCGCACTCGATCCGCACGCCGAGAAAACTGTGGGCGAATGCTAGTGCCTTCTCTTCAGGCTTACGCACATTTTGCCGCTGCCAAAAATAGGGCATGTTGGGCCGGCCAGCAAAGTCAGCCCTTTCTTCATTGCGGAAATAGGAACCCATCTCCGTCGCAAATTCTTTGTACGATTGTTCAGGCTTTGTGCGGCCAGTGGCGAGGATGATCCCGGCCGCCAATTTGTCGTACGGCTCATTTTCAGAAACGCGCTTGTAAATCCAGTCGTACCACTGGCGAGAGAATGTATCGCCGTTGACGCCTTGGTTGCCGGCCTGAAGTCGGCGCGGATTGTTGCCGGTGCTGTCGTTGAGTCGCGTTGCCCACCATGCTGCATAACCCGGCGACTTGAGCAGTTCATCCACTTTGGCCGAACGTTTATTGGAAGACTTATCAGCGAGGAATTTTGTGACTTCATCAGGTGTCGGCAACGTGCCAGACATATCAAGGCTCACACGACGCAGAAATTCTGAGTCTGTACAATTGTCCGATGGGATGACGCCGAGCTTACGAAGTTTGCCGACCACCAGTTCGTCCACTTTGGTGCGCGCGGCAACTTTAGGATAATTCGAACCGTTCTTTGCGGTGACTGGTTGCAGCACCGGTACTGGCAACACGCCATTGTCGTAAAAAGCGACGATGTGCGTATCGCCCGATTCCTTGGCTCGCACCAAACCGGTTTCGGTGACGGTTGATACAGTTTCGTCATTCGTGCGGAATCGGGTAAGCAGAGTCACATCCTCCACAGTGCCGTCTTTCCAATAGGCCAGCACGCGGAGTTGAACCGAATCGCCAGCCTTCTTGAAAACAACTTCCTTCGGCAATATCTCCAATCTGCCAAATTCACCTGTCTTATCCGCATCCAATTTCGCGCCGGTCTGAATCCATTTGAGAATGACATTGTATTCCCAAGAACCTTTCTTGATCCGTTCCTTGCCCTTGTGTTTTTCCTGCATCGTCGGCTTGAGCAACACCAAACTTTTCTCGGGATTCTCAAGATCCACTCGAACGTTGTCTTTCGTGTCGGCTGTGATCTCCAGATGATCCTTGTCAAAACTGTAGCCGAATAGAGAAAGCTGAAAACCGCCCTGACCGGAAAATGAACCGTGGCACTCGCGACCGCTGCAACCCGTGCGACTCATCAACGGAAGCACGTGCCGTCGAAAACTCGGTTCCTCCGCCGATTGAATTTTACCAAATCGCTCGTTCGCAGGCCGCGTAGCCGGAACTGTCTCTTTGGCTGACACCCACACGGCCAATGAGGGCAATAAAAAATACAAGGCTAGTCGTTTCATGAATAAATTTCCCAGCGCACGCAGTTCATTTAATCAGACATCGTCCAAAAAAACTACCCCAACAATCAACAGATAGACGACTATCTAGCCCACCTATTCAACGCGACTCGATGTCACAATGTCACAACCTGTTTTAGACTTCATTCTTGCCCGTAATTGCACGGGACTCTAAGTTCTGCCCCCAATTTGATGAACTACAAAATTTCGCCACGCGCCGCATCGCTCGCTCCTTCCCTCACTCTGGCCATTGATTCCAAGGCCAAAGCCATGAAGGCCGCCGGTGAGGATGTCGTCGGCTTCGGCGCCGGCGAACCGGACTTCGACACGCCGCAGCACATCAAGGACGCCTGCGCCAAAGCGCTCGCCGATGGTTTCACCAAGTACACGCCATCCAGCGGCATTCCTGAATTGCGTCAAGCCATCGCCGACAAATTCGCGCGCGACAACGGCCTCACCTACAAACCAAGCCAGATCATCGTCTCCTGCGGCGGCAAACATTCCTGCTACAACGTCATCCTCGCCACTTGCGCGGAAGGCGACGAAGTCATCATCCCCGCGCCGTACTGGTTGAGTTATCCGGAAATGGCGAAGCTCGCTGGCGCCACGCCCGTCATTCTCTCCACGAGCGACAAGACTGAATTCAAGGTCACGCCCGAGCAACTCCGCGCCGCCATCACGTCGCGCACGCGCCTGTTCATTCTCAATTCGCCCAGCAACCCGACCGGCAGCGTTTACACGCCCGAGGAAATCAAAGCGCTCGGCGACATCTGCGTGGAGAAGGGCGTGCTCATCATGAGCGACGAGATTTACGAGCAACTCACCTACGACGGTGCGACACACAAATCTGTCGCCAGCTTCTCGCAGGCGCATTACGACCACACCATCATTGTCCATGGACTCGCCAAAGCGTGGAGCATGACCGGTTGGCGTCTGGGTTTCCTCGCCGCGCCGGAGCCGATTGCAAAAGCGATTGACGCCATTCAATCCCACAGCACGAGCAACCCCACGAGCTTCGCGCAAAAAGGCGGCGTCGCTGCGCTCAACGGTCCGCAAGATCATTTGAAGAGTTGGCTCGCCGAGTACGCCAAGCGCCGCACCTACGCGTGGCAGAAGCTCAACAGTATCCCCGGCATCTCGTGCGTGAACTCGAAGGGAGCGTTCTACCTTTTCCCGAACATCTCCAAGCTCGGCCTCAAGAGCGCGGACTTCTGCGCACGCCTGCTCGAGCAGGAGAAGGTCGCCGCCGTGCCCGGCATCGCCTTCGGCGCGGACGATTATCTGCGCATCAGCTACGCCACCAGCCTCGCGAACATCGAGAAGGGATTGGACCGATTGGAGCGCTTCTGCAAGACGCTGGCGAAGTAGCCGCATTGACCTTAATCTTCATGCTCATCGCTTAATTAAATAAGAAGTGACCGTCACGCCAGCGCCCATCTGGCTTTGATATCGGCATCCGGCGACAATGTCGCATGACCCACAAGCAGCTTTCGTTCGGCAAGTATCCCGATCATCGCGGCGTTATCGGTGCACAATGATTTCTCAGCGAGGCGCAAATGATAACCACGATCCGCGGAGACGGTGACAAGCTCCCTGCGCAAGCTGGAATTGCACGTCACTCCGCCGGAAGCCGTCACGCATCGCACCCCTGCTTGCTCCGCCGCGCGCAGTGTCTTGGCTACCAACACCTGCACGATGGCCGCCTGCACACTCGCGCACAAATCGCAGAGCGACTGCCGATCATTGAGGACCGCAGGATTGTCGCGCAGAAAATAACGGACGGAAGTTTTCAGGCCACTGAAACTGAAATTGGAATTCGCCTCATGTAGTAGTGGTCGCGGAAAATCATACGCCTTGGCGTTTCCATGCTGGGCGAGCGAATCCAACTCCGGCCCTCCGGGATAGGGCAGGCCGATCATTTTGGCGACCTTGTCGAAACATTCTCCAGCAGCGTCATCAATCGTTCCGCCGAGCACGCGATGCTTCAACTCGCCCTCCACATGGACGAGCATCGTGTGGCCACCGCTGACAATGAGGGAGATATTCGGCTGGAACGCGGCGAAATCGGCGCGCGGTGGTTGGCCGGTGATCCAC
The DNA here is from genome assembly GCA_945903605.1 of Akkermansia muciniphila. Taxonomy (GTDB): domain Bacteria; phylum Verrucomicrobiota; class Verrucomicrobiia; order Limisphaerales; family UBA1100; genus CAMDOH01. Next base: position 98 of record CAMDOH010000003.1, on the reverse strand, counting down.
GGCGAATAGAGATGTGCCTCGTGATGATTGATTCCGATAAACGGCTTGTTCAGCGCGAAGGCAAGCGACTGTGCGGCGCGAAATCCAATCATCAGCGC
>CAMDOH010000002.1 GCA_945903605.1 Akkermansia muciniphila | reverse complement strand
TTCACCCGACCAAATCACCTCGAATCCTTCGAGCAGTTTCCCGAATGTAAACTGCATTGGGCCGGAAATAATTCCAGGCCCCACTTCCACCGTGTTCAGATTCACAGGCCCGAGGTTGTTGGTGTAATTATCAATCCAAAGCGAGTTGTCGGTTCGGTTAAAACCCAACGGCACGCCATCGGGCGACACACCTAATTCATCCGCCACAAAAATGATGTCCGGCTGGAAAAGTCCGCGACCCACTTGCTGGGTGAAAAATTTCATGGTTGGAACGCCGAGAGTCAACGTGCCACTGGGCCGAGTCTCATTAAGCCCAATCACTGTCTGGCCATTGGTCGCCACAAAAGTATCTGTCCACGTAATATTGGTGGCGGTAAAAGTGATTCCGATGAGCGAATCGAACGGCTGCTCGGTGAACTTTATTTTGTCTATCCCACCTCTCAAGGCCACATCGACCAGTGCAGGTGGCGCTTGCGCCGGCAATACGGAGACGGTTGGCAATCCGGGAGTGAGCCCTGAATTGCGCCGTGGAATGAATCCTTGATTCCCGCCGAGCGAGTCAGGATAGAGTCTGCCTGTAGGGCCTGGGAAAACAGGTATCGCAGTCATCGGCAAAAACTGGGCTGGAACGATGAGAACGACACTCGGATCTAAAGTTTCGTAGACGAAATTATTTGTTCGATACAAATACTTCAAACCGCCGGCATCATCATACGTCAACGCATGGCGAGGATCTGTCTTTCCGCCGGTGGCATTGAGGCCATCATAGTAAATCCCAAAATCAAACAGCGTCGGCGGACGCGTCCAGTAGATCGCCGTGTTGCCATAGAACGCGTCGATTATCCCAGCCACGGCCGTGAAGGCGTTCCCGCTTGTGTCGGTTGTGAACTCTTCCATGTCAGCAAAGGTCGGTAGCACAGTCACACCGACCGATGCAGGAGCGTCGTGGATCAGCCGATAACTGTAAGTGACGTTGTTGACGTCAGCCGTGGGCTTGTACGACATCGGGTCGTAATTGCGCAGGCGCACGTTGAAATTAATCTGTGTGCCGGCCGCATTAGTGGTCATCGAACGAATACCGAAGGAGTAGCGGTGCGGATTGCCCAAACCAATGTGGTTCACCATCATTCCCAACACGAGAGACTTGACGTCCATCACCTTCTGATTTTGCGCCGTCGTGTTCACCCAAGTCGTATTGTAATTACTCCGGAAACCGTGACTCGTAAGATCCAGTGAACTGACACCGGTATAAGCGGAGTTCTCAAAGAAATCATTGATCACATTGATGGCCTCACCCACGGCTTGGCGGCCTTCTAATCCAAAGAAATTAATGAAGCTCGAATCGAACGCATAGCACATGTGCGGGATGTTCCAGCGGAAGAATCGCTTCTCTTCTTTTGGCCCACCCAAATCGTCGGTGTAATTGAAGTCGACACCAGAACTTCCAAATTCATTCGTGGACACCACTCCAATCATGACGAAGCCGAACACGTTCGACACCTGCAGAAATAACGCGAGAAACAAAACGGCAAGCCCCTTACGCGCCCCGCATAAATGCACAGCAGTGCCCGCCTTTATTGCGCCAGCTGAAATCGAATCTGAATCAGGCCGTGATATTTCCGACACCCAAACCTCCTGCCGATGGATAAAAGCGAATTGGCCATTACAAGCGACGAATAGTTTTCAACAGCTAACACTGAAGCTGTTAATAAGCTTGGCGGACAGAAACTCAGGCGAGGGCCGGCAGAAAAGTTACGCCGAGCGCAGAATGCAATTTGCCGGCGACGACTGTCATATTCGGCAATCGCTTTTCGAGATCGAATGCTAAACAGCCGAGCACGACGGCGTCCACTTGCCTTGGCACTTGCGGGTTGAATTTGCTGGGCGGTTCAATCCGAAATTTGGGGTCGAGTTGATTTCGCATCGCATCTGCAGCCTTCTCGCCAGTGAATGGCTTGCGATGCGTCAGCAACTCATAAGCCGTCACACCAAATGCAAAAATGTCTGCACGTTGATCGATCGCCTGACCGAGCAACTGTTCGGGTGGCATGCAGCTGGGCGTACCCGAGTTTTTCGCCAGCTTCATCGGCCTGCCGGTAATGCGCGTGGCGGTGTCGAAATCAAGGATTCTGACACTGCCTTCGCAGTTCACCATCACGTTCTCTGGTTTGAAATCGAGGTGCAACCATCCGTGTTCGTGTAAGTGCTGCAAACCATCAGCCATCGCCACGAGGATGTCAGAAAGGTGATCGGCCAGCACCTCGGTTTCGCGAACCATGTGCTGTTTCAGATTCGCACCCTCGACATACTCGATGACCATGTAGTGAAGTCCCTTGTCTTTACCGTCATCGATGTACCGCACGACATGCGGATGAGCTGGCAATGAACGGAGCACGTCGCGCCCATTCTTGAACATCTTCACCGCCGACTTGCTGCCGGCTGATTCCGAACGCAAAAGGCGGATGGCCACGGACGCCCCTGACTCATCCGTCGCCAGATAGATATTTGCCAGGCCACCATTATTGACCAATTCACGGATACGATATGTGCCAACCAAACTGTTCATTAAGCTCTTTTTTCTCTCCCCCTTGTTTTTGAGGAGCGGTGTGTTTGAGGTATTGAATGAAGTCCGTCAACATCCAACTCGAATTAATTGCACTAGTCACATGTCCGTCACCCACCGTTGGATTGGGCTGTTTTGCCGCTTTGACTTGAGCGGGTTGATGTGAGCATGATTCCAAGTTAGAAGTCTGGATTTGAATGTAATTTGAAATGAAACGACACTTAGACCGTCCCAAGCTCGTCGAGGTAGATAGATGAAACTCCAACATTGGGCATTGCTGTCGGCATTGTGTGCGTCATGGATGAGCTGTTCCACTGCGCACCATCGCAAGTCTGCGGACAAGGAAGTCTACGACATCCTTTCTGCGGCGGCCAAAGGCCAACTCGAATTGTTGAAGACGACGAATGACTTCGCCCGCAATTCGCTCCAAAGACTGGCTGGGAATGGATTCGAAATCGCTCCCACCAACACTGCTTGGGCCAGTTCCAGCACCAACGCATCGAAGGATCCGTACAGGGTCAAAGCCGAATCGATCATCAGCAACCGGCTGTCGGACGGCACTCGGTTACTCACGTTGCCCGATGCGCTCCGGTTGGCGGAAGTCAACAACCGCAGTTACCAGCTCAAGCGTGAAACCGTCTATCTCTCTGCGTTGACGCTCACCAGCACCCGGCATCAATTCGAACTGATACCCAGCGGTTCGGTAGAGGGCAGCTTCACGCGCAATTCTGATGGATCCACAACGAAGAAGGCGGACACCTCGCTTGGCTTCAGCAAATTATTCCGCGCGGGCGGGAAGTTGAGCGCGGATCTGGCCAATGATCTCTCCCTTTATTTGAATGGCACGCCAAAGGTGCCCAGCCTGACACTCGTACTCACTCAACCGTTGCTACGAGGAGCGGGCGCCAGCGTGGCGGCAGAAGTGCTCACCCAAGCCGAACGCGACGTCGTGTATGAAATACGCGATTACACCCATTATCAATCCACCTTCTCGCTCGACATCATTGATCGTTACTACCGCCTTTTGCAGCAGAAGGATTCCGTCCGCAACGCTTACGACAATTATCTTCGACTCATCCAACTGCGCGAACTCGCCGAAGCGCTGCAAAATGCCGAGCGCGTGCCCGAATATCAAGTCGACCAAGCGCGACAAGACGAATATCAGGCGCGGCTCCAATACATCGCCGCCATCGAGAGCTACCAGACGAGCATCGACGGATTCAAACAACAACTCGCCTTACCCCAAGGTGAAAAGCTCGCGCTCGATGACACCGCCCTCACCAACTTGGTGAAAGCGGCGATGAATCCGGTTCAGATGGAGGAGATTGACGCATTCAAAATCGCGCGACGCCAACGGCTGGATCTCCTCAACGAGATCGACAAATTTGAGGATGCGCAGCGCAAACTCCGCGTGGCCGAAAATAAACTGCTGCCGGAATTGACGTTCGTCACCGACGCCTCATTGAGCGATCAGACCTACGATGATTTCAAACTGAACAATTACACCATCACTCCCAAGCTGAAGCTCGATTTGCCTTTTGACCGGCTTGCTGAACGCAACGCCTATCGCACGGCATTGATCAATTTCGAAAAACAGATTCGATCCCTTGCTTCGTCTCTCGACACACTGCGTGAGTCCATCCGGAAGGATCTCCGCGTGGCTGAACGCAGCCGACAGGATTATGCGCTGCAACTCAACGCGCTGGATATTGCCCGGCGCCGGGTCGAAAACCTCCCGCTGTTGTTTCAAGCAGGCCGCTCCACGGTGCGGGATCAGCTCGAAGCGCAATCGGCCTATGTCCGCGCCCAAAACGGCGTCACAAAGTCCCTCATCGATTTTCATCTCTCCCGATTAAACATGCAAAGAGACATCGGTGCGCTGAATACCACGACGACCGAGAAATGGCTTGAGTCCAGTTTAGGCCAGCCAGCGGTGCCCAATACGGGAAACACCTTGCCAGTAGTGCCACCCGACGAGATATTCAAGAACTGAGGAACGAACAATGAAAGTGACTAATAAAATCGCCTGCGGTGCAGCCATCTGTCTGGCAGCAGTCGCGGCCACCACATCGTGTGGCAAAAATGGATGGGCCAGTTGGGGCAAATCGAGCAAAGACACCGTCGGCGATGCGGGCTACCACACGGTTAAACGCGGCGATTTTATCGTGAGCATCACCGAAGCGGGCGCGCTGGATTCGAGCAGCAAGAAGACGCTGAGTTCAGAAATGGATGGCGTCACGACCATCGTCAGCATCGTTCCCGAAGGCATCCCCGTGAAACAGGGCGATGTCCTTGCCGTGTTGGAGTCGGGCGATTTGAAGGACAAAGTGCTCACTCAGGAAGTGACCATTCAAACCACCGAGAACGATGTGAACTCGGCGAAAGAGGACGTGGAAATCCGCAAGCTCACGAACGATTTCAATGACCGACAGGCTGAGTTGCTCGTTGAATTAGCCAAACTCAATTCAGAGCAGTACATACTGGGCGATTTTCCGACCAAAGTGTTGAAGGCTCAGAGCGACATCACCCTCGTTCAAAGTAAGATTGCGCGCGCAAAGGATAAGATGAGTTGGACAGAGCGGCTGGAATCCAAAGGCTACGCCACAAAGTCTGAACTGGAAGCCGACCGACTCACGCTCAAAGAAAATGAACTCTCATTGAAACTTTTCGAAGAGACACTCCGAGTGCTGGAAAAATATGAACATGTGAAAGAGCAACGCCGGCTCAAATCCGACATCGAAAAGGCGGAACTGGCGCTCATCGAAACAAAGCAAACTTCCAAGTCACGCATGCGTGTTTCAGAATCATTGGTGATCACCAAGATCAAGACTCTCGAATTGCAGAGAGAAAAACTCTCCGATTGGCAACAGCAACTCAAAAAATCGAAGATTGTCGCCCCACAGGATGGCATCGTCGTTTATGCCGTGGCGCAAGGCGGATCGGGCCGCAGCTCAACACTCATTGAGAAGGGCGCACAACTCCGACAAGGTCAGGAAATCATCCAATTGCCAGACATCACCCAGATGATGGTTGAAGTGGAAGTGCACGAATCGCATGTCCGCCAAGTCCGCGTCGGCCTGCCCGCTTCCATCCGGATCGATTCATTGCCCGACAGAGTTTTCAAAGGCATGGTCAAAAAAGTGGCGCCGTTGCCGGATACTTCGAGCCGTTTCTTCCAGCCCAACCGAAAAGTTTACAAGACGGAGATCACCATTAATGACGTTTTGCCGGAAGACTTGCGTCCGGGCGTTTCTGCCAAAGTACAAATCTACCTCGCCAGCCTGACGAATGTGGTGACGGTGCCCATTTCAACCGTCACCACGGTCAACGGCAAACAAGTCTGCTTCGTGAAGAATGGCCACAGCGCTCCGAAGATGGTTGCAATCAAGGTCGGCAACTACGACGACAAATACATCGAGATTGTGGAAGGTCTCGATGAGAATTCCCAAGTCCTGCTCGCACCCTTGCAGAAGGGCGAAGACTTGAATCTTACCGGCGCACTGCCCGATGACGCCGCGTCCAACATCTCCATCCCACCTGTCCCGAAAAGCGGCACTCCCATCACAGGAACGGGTGCACCCAAAAAAGGTGGCAGTGGAGGCTGGGCTGGAAAAGGTGGCGGTGGCGACTTGTCCGCCTCGCTGGATTTGACTTCGGAGCAAAAACAAAAATGGGATGTTGCGATGCAAGAAATGCGCGGAACCATGGCGACTATTTTCTCCAGTCCGGATGTGAGTCAGGAAGATCGCCAAGAAAAAATGCGAGCGGCTTCTGATACGTTCCAGACCAAAGCCAAACAATTTCTGACACCGGAACAATTGGAAAAATACCAATCCCTCCTCAATCAATCTCGTAAAGGCAGCGGCGGATCGGGCCCCGGCACCTAGCAGCATGAGCGGCAAAGCTATCGTCCGCATCAAGGGGATCACCAAGATCTACGACCTCGGCGAGGTCAAGGTGAAGGCGCTTGCGGGAGTGGATCTTGAAATCCAACCCGGCAGCTACGTGGCCATCATGGGTGCGTCCGGCTCGGGCAAGTCCACAATGCTGAACATTCTCGGCTGCCTCGATCGCCCAACTCAAGGCCAGTATTTTCTTGGCGGACTCGATGTGGCGCACATGCCCGACGACGAATTATCCAACGCGCGCGGCAAACAGATAGGCTTTGTCTTCCAGTCCTACAATCTGATTGAGCAACTCACGGTCATCGAGAATATCCACATACCACTCTTCTATCAGGGCAAGTCACTGGAGGATCATTATGATCACTGCTTGAAGCTTGCCCACCTCGTGGGACTGGGTGACCGGATTGAACATCGTCCAAAACAACTTTCCGGCGGGCAACAACAGCGCGTGGCTATTGCCCGTTCGCTCGCCAACGAGCCATTGATGATTCTGGCAGATGAGCCGACCGGCAACCTCGATTCGCACACCGGTCAGGAAATCTTAGATTTGTTCGACCGCCTCAATGCCAAAGGCACCACCATCATCATGGTCACCCACGGCGAAGAAACTGCCAGTCGCGCCCAGCGGGTCATCCGAATGCACGATGGGAAAATTGCGAGCGACACCATTAATCCCGGACGCAGTTCCATAGCCGCCAACTGATCGAGTATGATTGGATTTTCACTTATCCGAATGATTCATCTGGGCATCAAAAGCCTGATGCTTCACAAGCTGCGATCATTCCTCACGATGCTTGGCATCATCTTTGGAGTCTGTTCGGTGATAGCGATGCTGGCCATTGGCGAAGGCGCGTCACACGAAGCTCAGGAAGCCATCAAGAAACTGGGCCCCAACAATGTCATCGTGCGGAGCATCAAACCCGCAGGCGACCCAAGCAGCGGCGGTGCACGCCGATCGTTCGTCGCTGACTATGGCATCACCCGCCTCGACGCCGAACGCATCAAAGCCTCGATCCCCGGGCTCTCGCGGCTATTGCCCATGCGCCTCATCCGCGACGAAGTTCGATTCGGCACGATCAAGTTTCCCTGCCAAGTTGTCGCCACCCTCCCGTACTACACCGACATTACTGGCACGCGAATTGTCCACGGCCGGTTTCTGACGCCGACAGATGATTTCTACCGGCAAAATGTCTGCGTGCTCACCGCGGCCTTGGCCAGCTCACTCTTTCCGTATCAAAACCCGCTAGACGAACATGTCAAAGTGGGAGACGGATATTACAAAGTCGTCGGGCTCGTCGAAGAACGCGGCACAGAAGACAAACGACCACAGTCCGGCATGACCAGTGGCCAGCCGCTCGATTCCAACATTTACATTCCGCTGGGTACTGCCGCCAGTCGTTGGGGAGATACGACCGTGAAACGTGGCGCAGGCAGCTTCGAAGCCGAAAAAGTGGAGCTGCATCAAGTCACCCTGCAATTCAAAGACACCGACGCTGTCGAGGCCGCCGTCGCGCCATTGAACAGTCTCCTTAGCCGATTTCACAAAGACAAAGACTACGAATTCATCGTGCCCATCGAATTGCTCCGACAAGCCGAACGTACCAAACGAATTTTTAATTTCGTCCTCGGCTCCATTGCGGCCATCTCGCTACTCGTCGGCGGCATCGGCATCATGAACATCATGCTGGCGACCGTCACAGAACGAACACGCGAAATCGGAATCCGGCGCGCGCTCGGAGCGAAGAAGAAGGACATCGTCACCCAATTTCTTGTGGAGACACTCGTGCTCTCAATCGGTGGCGGATTAATCGGTGTGGCGTTTGGCGTAGGTGTGCCATTCCTCGTCGAAAGATTTTCCGACATGAAGACGATCGTCACTTTTTGGTCCGTGGCAATCGCATTCGGAATCTCAGCAGCCGTTGGCATTGTCTTCGGGCTTTATCCAGCACGACGCGCGGCAAATCTCGACCCCATCGACGCGTTGCGCCACACCTGACCGGCGTTCACTTCAACCCGTCAACGGTTGGGCAACTTGCATTGCGTGGTGGGAGCTTTCCATTCCAAGTGCCACGGCTGCTTCCACAATTCATCCAGAGCGACCGCACGTGCGCTGCCATCCATAAACACGGTGTTGACTTGATACCCGTGCCTTTTCATCACAGCGCGAGCCAGTCCCCCATTGTTACCGCGAAGATTGGGAGGCACGACATCTGATGAGCGCGGCATGATGTCAGTCCAAATCCCTTCGGTGAATGCGGGCACATCGGAACGACCACGCTCGAGAATCTCCATGAATTTTCCAGATTCACTTTGGCCCAAGCTGTGTTCGCTTTGCGCCCAAGCATTGATGGAATAAGTGCTCGATGCCGGCTTGCCCGGATCACACGGCGACCCCGGCCCACCCGAGCAACAACCGCCCTTGAGCACAAACGCAGAATAAGCGTCGTCGCCCGAGAGCGTGAGATTCAATTTCAGATTCTCAGTGGCGGTGATCACCGTCCGCATGAAAATATAATTCACAGCACCCCCTCCGCTCGGTGGGTTGGGAAAGGTCGTGCCCGAAGCCAGCGATTTCTTTGCCAGGAACCGCGCCTCGTTGAAGCCATACGGAGTTTTATGAATGGGATTTTGCTCGGTCAGCATCGACCCGTTTCCACCCAGCTCCTGAGCCAATGGCCCGCTCCAGTTGAATAATTCCCATTTGCCGTCGTACTGCGGCGGCGTTTGACGAGCAACAGGTGAATCCTTTTTGCAGGGGATTTTGTTTCCGATAAAGACACCGTCCAATTCACCCAAAGCGCGCCCGCTTCCAGTCTCCGTAATTTTGAGCGAGAACGACGACGGCGCAAGATTTTCGCACATCAAGAGCAATACTGCGCTGCCCCCTTTCTTTCCCATCTGAATTGCAACAGGGCAGCTCTCGCCAATGTACATTTCAAAACAAGCCTTCTTGGCCAATGTGAAATCAGCCGTTTTATGCCGACCGTTTTCACCTGCAACAAATTTGTAGTAGTCCGGCAATCGCGCCCAATTCGCCAATTCCTTGTCCAAAGATTTACTGTTGTCGGCAATGAACGTATCCGCGTTGGCGGCAGCACCCCCGCCCGTCCGCCATGCCGTTCGAAAATCGCCGTAGGCGTTTTTGTTTTGCCGGTTGCAGGAAGGACAATTCAAAATATCATCGGTGATTTCATAGCTGCGCACTGCGTCCACCCAGCCGTTATTAGATCCAGCGCGCGTGAAGGGCAGCACCTTTCCATGATCATGCGCATAGCTCGCGTAGGCCACGCCGATTTGTTTCATGTTGCTCAGGCAGTTGATCTGGTTGGCTTTCTGCTTCACCCGGCTGATGACCGGCAACAAGATGGAAGCGAGGATGCCGATGATCGCGATCGCCACCAGCAGCTCTGAAAGTGTGAATCCGCTTTTGAGAATTGAGTTTGTTTTCATGGCTGAATCCGTATGAAGGAGCCTGAGAATCTCGACTCAACCAGCCCATGATCCATTTCCACTCCGAGGCGAGAATCCATGACTCTCTACTAACAATACGCATTTTCAGCTGGCCATTCTTACAAAATGAACGGCCATGAAAATTATCCGTGCCGCTAAAAGAAACCGTGTTACCTTGCCCGCTTTCGACCAGAACTCACATTGAAGTCTGCACAGAATCAACTGCGCTTGCGGCACCGGGTGGCGTGATAAACAAGCTCGCGCTTTTTCAACAGCTCGTAGATTTCACTGCCCTGCACGCCGGCGAATTGAGCAAAACTATTGCGCAGAAACCCCGGTACCTTTTGTGAAATCACTTCCATCTTTCTTCCGTGTATCAAATCCAAAGCTCGAACCACACACGGCGTAATCTCTTCGTCACTGGCCATTTCAAAACCCGCATTGCGCATGCGCTGATGCTCCTCCTCCATCAGTTTTGGACTGCGAAAATCCACCCAGCAGAAAAACCCCGCTGGCTTCAAGACGCGGTGCGCTTCAGAAAAGAACTTCGCTGTGTCGCCGTAGCAATGCGACGACTCCACATTGTAAACGATGTCGAATATCCCATCGCCAAACGGAATCTCCTCCGCGCTTCCACAGCGATAAACCAGATTGGGCGCCTTGTGCAGACGCTCGGAAAGCTGCACGGCATTGGCCGAATAATCCATTCCCGTAACAGCTTGCGGTGCCAGATACCGCGCCACAAACGATGCGCCACCACCCCGACCGCTGCCCACTTCCAGCAGAGTTTTCCCGTGTGTATCGACTCCTTCGAGTGCTTTGGCATAAAGCTGGATGAACAATCTGTCCGATTCATCTTCCGCCGAAAGCGTCAATGTCGACTTCAATTCCGGCTCGTAACCGTAGTTCATGAACTTCCAATCCTGACCACGATAATTGCCAGCGAGCCGCTGGTACCACCATCGCCACGCCGCGCGCTTTAACCAAGGTGCACAGGATGTCAGCGCCAAAAAAACTTTTGCGATCATGCAATTATTGTCCCGTAAAAATCGTGCGCGATGATAGAAACAAATTTCCATTACGCAACGTCTTATCCCCCGTAAATGAGCTGGCGAATCGAAAAGTCATTGGTTAATGTAAAACTCCGATGAAGGACAGATTGTTGACAAAGTGGCTGTCTGTACTGGCTTTTGCGGTTTTGACCGTATCACACGGTCGCGCTGCAGATTCTTCTGCCAGTCCAGTGGACTTCCAGTTAATACAGGATCGCATCCAGAAAATGCTCACGCCCGCGATGACGGCCACCGTTCAAGTCCGTTCCGGTGGCGCGGCTGGAAGCGGCGTTATTATTTCTGAGGATGGACTTGTGCTCACCGCTGGCCACGTCTCGGCCAAGCCAGGTCGCCCGTTCAAAGTGTTGCTCAACGATGGGCGGGAATTTGACGCGATCTCACTTGGCAATTCCAAGCTCACCGACTCTGGCATGTTGCAAATTGAAAAACCGCTCAAGCTGCCGGTGGCAAAATTGTCTGGCCGGAATCAGCCGACCATCGGCGAATGGTGTATCGCTGTCGGTCATCCAAACGGTTTGGATCGTCAGCGTGGTGCTGTCGTTCGTGTGGGACGAATCATCAGCGCCAACCGCTCCACTTTGCGTACGGATTGCAAACTGCTCGGGGGCGATTCTGGCGGCCCACTCTTCGATTTGGATGGCCAAGTGATTGGCATTCACAGCCGGATTTACATCACTCCTGACCAGAATTTTCATGTCGCCGCACTTTCGTTTCACGATGAATGGAGCGCATTGAAGGAAAGTAAAATCGTCGAAACCCTCGCACTGAGTGAGCGCGGCTATCTCGGAGTCCTCACTGAACCCAACGCGAAAGGAGCGCGCGTCGCCGAAGTGCTCGAGAATTCTCCTGCGGCGGGCAAGCTGAAAATCGGCGACATCGTTACTCGGTTCGAAGACAAAGTCATACTCACCAACACCGACCTCACACAATTCATCAGTCTCACATCGAAGGGAAAGAATGTGAAACTCGGCGTCCAGCGTGATGGCAAGCCCATCACAATCGAGATTCTACTGTCTCGCCGGCCCGAAACTGAGCCTCCAAAATCGCCATAACACATGAACCGCGCCACACTCCTCCTGCTGTTATTCCTGGCCGCGCCGCTCGTTGCGCAATTGCCATCTGCCGAGCGCATGGATGGGGCCACCGTCACCAGCTCATTTTCGAAAGCCGACAAAGCCGCTGCCCAATGCACTGTCCGCATCGAATCCGGCGATCAATTCCTCTGTCTGGGCACGGTGATCAATGCCGATGGATTGATCCTCACAAAACGGAGTGAGCTGAAAGAACCCATCAAGATCGTGGTGCCAAACAAGTCAACGAATGATGCACGGATCATTGCATTCGATTCGAAAACGGATCTCGCGCTCCTGAAATCTGATTACAAACCCACTGCAGGCGCGCGCTTGGCGCTCACATCCAAGCTACAACTCGGCCAATGGGTCATCGGCGCTTCCGGACGCAGCGTCCGTGTCGGCGTCCTCAGCGCCACGCCACGCGCCATCGAACGCAGCGGCGGCGTCCTCGGAATCATTCTTGGCAACGATGGAAAGGAAGCGGGCGGCGTCACCGTTTCCCAAGTCATGAAAGACGGGCCAGCTGAAAAAGCCGGGCTTCGAGTGAACGACATCGTGCAGAAAGTCGCTGGCAAAGAAGTGCTCTCGCGCGAGGATTTGCAGAACGAAATTCGCAAGCTTGATCCCGGCCAAAAGGTCACCGTCATTTGTCTGCGCGGGGAGGAGACCAAAACCATCGAAGTCATCCTCGGCCATCGCAGCAGCGTGTTCAGTGTGTTTGAAAAAAACATCTTGATGAGCGGACGCACCTCGCAGCGGAAAGCGGGATTTGACCGCGTCCTCCAGCACGACATCAATCTTTTGGTGACCGACATGGGTGGAGCACTTTTCTCAACCGACGGTCAGATCGTTGGAATCAATATTGCCAAGGTCAACCGCGTCGAATTCTTCGCGATCCCGATCGAGGATATCCACCGCCTGCTCAAAGAACATTCTGCCGCCATCAGCAAAGCGAGCCTGCCCGTCGCTGCGCCGCCCAAATCCAACTGACGTTATTTCGTCACCGAGCGGCGGTGCACTTTGTGAATGGCCGCTTGATCGGTGCACTTGATCAGAAGTTCATCGATGCAAACATGCGGCGGACGACTCGCGCACCAGACGAGCGTCTCTGCGATATCCTCGGAAGTGAGCGGCTCGGTGCCTTCGTAAACCTTGTCGGATTTAGCCTTGTCGCCTTTGAATCGGACCATCGCAAATTCCGTTTCAGCAAAACCCGGATCAACCGTGCCCACGCGGACGCCCGTGCCGTTCAACTCCAACCGCAGCGACCGCGTGATCATCAACTCAGCCGACTTGACTCCGCAATAAACTGACCCGCCTTCATACGCCACTCGGCCCGCAATGGAACCGATATTCAAAATGGAAGAACCGGGATTGTTCAGCATCAACGGCAGAATGGCGCGCGTGACACGCATCACGCCGAGAAAGTTCACCTGAATCATCGCCTCCCAATCTTCATCCTTGCCATTGGCCACAGTCTCCGCGCCATGAGCGCCACCGGCGTTGTTGATGAGCACGTCCATCTTCGTCGTGAGCGTCTTCACCCATTCAGCAAATAGATTCGTGCTCTTCGTGCTGGCCACATCGAGTGAGTGTACATACGCGCCCGCCGCACCCGCATTGCGGCATTCGGCGGCGACCTGCTCAAGCCGATCGACTCGGCGCGCGCCCAGAATCACATGACTGCCCTCGGCAGCAAATGCGCGCGCTGTAGCCGCCCCGAACCCGCTCGATGCACCCGTGATCATCACCCATTTGCCGGCCAGATTTGTCTTCATCGCCAGAAGTTGTAATGGCCGTCTGAAATCGATGCAACCCCGCAACCAAGTTTGACAAGCGATGCGTACACAACATAATCAGCCTCGCTTGATGAAGACCTCGCCATTTTTGCTTTGCCTCGTGCTGGGCAACCTCATCGCATCTGCCGCTGAAACGCTTCCCGCGACCGCCGATGCGAAGCTCGGCATGGGCGGCGACATTCCACCGGCCGCCACGGTGCTCAGCAACATCTTTGCGCGAATCGAAATTGCAGAAAAGAGCGGCGTTCGCGGCCAATACACATTGCGCCGAACCAGCAGCGAACTCCAGGTGAACGAGCACCGGCATGTCGAAAAGGCGAAGCGGAGCGTTTATGAAGTCTTCCCGGTGGCCAGTCACAATCACTCGCGGCTCATCGAGCGGGATGGCAAGCCCATCGATGGAGATGAGCGGATTAAAGAAGAGAAGAAAGAGGCCGAATCTCGGAAAAAGTCTCCGCTCAAACCGGTCAAGAGCGCGGAGATCTTTCTGAAATCACGCGCGGCATTGGAGTTTTTTGATTTCGCCGTCGCTGGCCGCGAGATTTTGAACGGTCGACCGGCATTGATCGTCACTTTCATCCCCAAACTCAAACAACCGAACACTTCGCACGAAGCGGCCTTCGCCCTGCGCCATCTCGCCGGTCGCCTGTGGATCGATGAACGAGACTGGCAAGTCTCCGCAGGGGAACTCTCGTTGATGGGCAATGTTGAAATGGCGCTGGGCATGTTGATTCAAGCCACGCGATTCACCGCACAGTTCGAGACTCGGCCGCTAGACTCCGGTTATTGGGTGCCTGTGCATTTTCGTGCCGAGGTAGATTTCCGCCTTCTCTACAAATGGAATCGGATCATCATCGAGGAATCATGGGACAATTACAAACGCGTTCCCTCCGGCACGGTTCCTGTTCCCGTGCTTTGACTGTGGTGCAACTGCTGGCCGCCTTCGCTTCACTTTCAGCAAGCGAACCGAACACTCCGCGCATCGTCGGAACCTATTCCATCGTCGCCTTCGATCCCGCCACCGGCGATCTCGGTGTGGCAGTGCAGAGCAAATTCTTTGGCGTCGGTTCCGTCGTTCCGTGGGCGAAAGCGGGCGTGGGCGCCATCGCCACACAATCTGCCGCGAATACAACCTACGGCCCAAAAGGTCTCGAACTTCTCGCGCAAGACAAGGCGCCGCGTGATGTCATGGAAATTCTCACCAAAGCAGATCCGCTGCGGGGAATCCGGCAAGTCGGAATCGTGGATGGACAAGGCCGGGTGGCCAGTTTCACCGGCGAACAATGCAACGCTTGGGCGGGCCACATCGAAGGAAAGCATTTCGCGGTGCAAGGGAATATCCTTGCCGGCGAAGCAGTCGTGAAGGACATGGCCACTGCCTTTGAAAAGGCGCGACTATCCGGCAACGGCGGACTCGGCGATTGGCTCGTGGCAGCATTGGAAGCTGCAGAAGCGGCCGGTGGGGACAAACGCGGACGTCAATCGGCATCGTTACTCGTCGTGCGGGAAAAAGGGGGCTACGGAAATTTCAATGACCGGTTCATCGATCTGCGTGTGGAGGATCATCCTGAGCCGGTGAAGGAACTCGGGCGACTGCTCGAGATCCACAAAAGATTCTACCCGAACTTGCATCGGAACAAACCCGTGCGCGCAGTTCCCGCCAAGAAAAAGTGATCCGTTGCGGTGCGACGCTCAGGATTCCACTCACTTTGACAATTCAAAGTGTTCGCTTCAAAGTGCGTGCCCTTGAAAGCAGATTCAAAGTTGTGCGCGACGGGTTTGACACTGGTGACGGGCTCGGCTGGACGCGTGGGAAAGGCGGTCTGCGCGGAGTTGAACAAGCGCCGCATTCCTGTTCGCGGATTTGACCGCGTGCCCACCCCGGATGTGGCCGATGCCATTGTCGGGACTATCACCGATCCAGCCGATGTCCGCCGAGCCATGACTGGAGTGACGACGCTCATTCATTTGGCAGCTTGTCCTGATGACGTGGAGGACGTGTCCGGCGAATTGTTACCCGCGAACATCAACGGCCTGTATCAAATCATGGAAGCCGCGCGCGCGCAGAATGTGCGCCGTTACATTCTCGCCAGCAGCGGTCAGGTCAATTGGTGGCACAATCAATCCGGCCCTTGGCCCATTGATGCACAGGATCCCATCTCGCCCAAATATTGGTATGCGGCGACAAAGATGTTCATGGAATCGATCGGGCGCGGTTTTCATGAAACGCACGGCGCAAGTGTCATCATCGCTCGACTCGGCTGGTGTCCGCGAACGAAAGCGCAGGTTGAAGAAATCGCCGCGAGCGCGTGGGCGCAGGATGTGTATCTCAGTCCGGGAGATGCTGGCCGATTCTTTGGTTGTTGCGTGGAAGCGCCGGAAAGCCTGACTCACACCATCCTGTACGCAACCAGTCGGCCGCTGCGCACGCTGTTGTACGATTTGGAGACGACCCGAAAAGAGATCGGCTGGGAACCGCTCGAACACTGGCCACAAGGCATCGACATCATCCTCAATAACTCAACCCGATGAAAACATACATCTCCACCGCCATCGCAGCGCTTTTGCTGGGATGTGCCGCTTTGCCGACTAACGACCCCAACGATATCTATTACAAAAAGCTGCCAGAAAATATCAGCCGCGCACTGGGATCGCCGGAGGTGATCCAGCGACTGGACGCAACTCGAGCCAAAGGATTTCCCGTCTCATTGAAAGAATTGGATGCGTGGTTTGCCCAAGTGCCCGCAGCCGAAAATGCAGCAGAGATTCTCTGGCCCATCCTTTCTTCGCTCAACACCAACAAGACCGCCCTCAAATTATCAGAAGCGGAACGAGAACTATTGAAAAAGGCGCTGGCACCAGAATCGAAATACAAACCATTGCCAGCGGAGATGACTGTGCCCATCAGTGACTTTCTTAAACGCCACAGCAGCCACATGACCGCCCTTCGTGAAGGCAGCCTTCGCAAACATTGCCGGTTCCCCATCAATCTCTCGCAGGGCGCTGCCACTCTCTTGCCGCATTTGTCCAACTACAGAACGGCCTGCAACTTGTTTGAGATCGAAGGACTCCAACACGCCGCGAATGGCGACTTGAAAACTGCTGTGCAGAATTTTGAGACCGTCGTTCGGCTGACACAAACTTTGCGTGACGAACCGACTCTCATCAGTGTGCTTGTCCAATATGCCTGTCACGGAGTCATCACTGGCTATGCTGAACGGCTGCTGGCATTGCACACTTTTGATGACGCTCAGCTCGCCCGCATGCAGACCGCCGTCGCGCTGTTGCACAACCCTGCGGCGATGCGGCGTGCGTTCACTTCGGAACGCTGCATGGCACTTGATTTTTTCACGATCAAGCCGGAGGCATGGATGCGATTTGCCGATATGGGCACAACGAATTCCAATCCGAAACAAGCTCTCGCCAAAGCGCGCCAGATTGTCGGCCGATCAGATACAGCCATCCGATCCGAGTTGCTCTTCCTGTTCGATTTCTATGATCAATGCGACTCGGCTGGATCGAGGCCGTACACCGAACAGATCAAGTCGATGGAACCCACTTTCGCCGCCTTACGCAGCAATGATGCAGAATCTCGTTATCCCATTTGCATCGTCATGTTCCCAGCGTTGAACCAGATTCTGGCTCGCGCGGCAAAAAACAGCGCCCAATTGCATTGCGCGGAAACGGGAATTGCCATTGCTCGATATCGATTGGCAAATGAAGGTCGGCTCCCAAAACAATTGGCCGAACTCACCCCGCGTTTTCTCTCCAACCAATTGCAGGATCCATTCGATGGCCAGCCGCTGAAGTACCGCGTCGAAAACGGAACGATCGCGCGAGTTCACAGTATCGGCGCCAATCTCAAAGAGGACGGCGGCGGCGGACTCACTTCAAGTGACCCAACCAAAGATGACATTGTCTTTGTCATCGGCCGCAAAGACTGAACCAAGCTTGATTGCCCGAATTGGCGGCGTATGTTCACTCGCATGCGAACCCCATTCCTCATCGTCGTCTTTATTTTTACCGTTGCGAATGCTTTCGCAGCTGACCCTGTCAAACTCGATTCGAAGATTACGGCTGTGACTGTCTATGCCGACCGCGCGCAAGTCACACGTCAGGCGCGCACACCCCTCAAACCGGGATTGAGCCAATTCGTGTTTTCAGCACTGCCGGGTTGGTTGGACGAAGGCTCCATTCGTGTCCGGATCGAACCCGCTGGCGCAGGAGAAGTGCTCGATGTCCAAATCGAGCGGACTTTTTTGGAGCGCCCAACGGACGAAGAGTTTCGCAAAACGGAGGAAGCGCTGCAGTTCGTGCGCGACGAATCTGACGCGATGGAAGATAGGGCCAAAGTGCTCGATGCAGAATTGAAACAAGTCGAAGCCATCCGCGCCTTCGCCCTCGACAAAGCGCCGAAGGACGCGGCCGCGCGCAAAGTCGATGTCGCCGAATACAAGGACACTGTCGATTTCATATCCAAATCGATGGCGGATATTTCGAAGCGGCGGCGGGAGTTGAAAGTGGAACAACGCATGATCGAACCACGTCTCCGCGTTGCCCAGCAAAAGCTCGATGCTCTGCGACAGCGCGCGCAGTTGGAACAACGCAATGTGATCGTCACCGTGCAGGCGGCAGGCGACCGCGAGGCGACGCTTGAGATGGAAGGCATGTTGCCCGGAGCGACCTGGGAACCTGTACATGAATTGCGCTCCACTGCGGATGCAAAAACACTTTCTGTGGCTTCCCACGCCGTGGTTTCGCAGACCAGCGGCGAAGATTGGACAGGCGTGGATCTGATGCTCTCCACTCAGCGCGCCTCGGACACTTTGCGGTTGCCCGAACTCAAAGGACTTTTACTGGGCAACACACGCGCCCTCACGATGCTCGTTGGCAAAGAGGATACGTACAAGGTTGCGAATGCAAACTGGGCCGCGCAAAACGACTTCTACTTCGCCGTTAAGAATCCCGAGAAAATGGAGCAGCAAGCATTCGCCTCGAATAAGCGGGCGCTGATCGGCAACACCGTCACGGTGTTGACGGTGTTTGAGAGTCTGCGTGAACGCGGCACCACCGCGCATTTCTCAGGACTCGGCAAACAAACGGTGAGAGCCGATGGCCGGACCGTGCGTGTGCCGATTGGCAAAGCTGACTTGAAGGCACAACCACGAATTGTTGTGGCGCCAGAAGTCTCGCTCAATGCCGTGCGCACCGGTGAAGTGACCAACAGCACGACGCTGCCGTTGTTGCCCGGCAAGGCACACTTATTTATCAACGGCGCATTTCTCGGCATGTCGGAAATGGAATTCGTATCGCCCAGCGAACCGTTCTCGGTGTTCCTCGGCGTGGCCGATCAGATCAAAGTGAAGCGCGATCTGGATCAAAAGCGGAGCGAGGTTTCTACTTGGCGGAATCGTACGCGGATGAAAGTGGCCTACATCGGCTCGGTGCAAAATCTGTCCAATCAGGAAGTCAGCGTGCAACTGAGCGATCGAATACCCGTCTCCGAAATTGGAGATGTCAAAGTCACCGACCTCAAACTGTCCCCATTCATCAAGCCCGACTCTCAAGGGTTGTTGAATTGGACATTCAAGTTGGCGCCACGCCAAACGCAGGAATACCGGATTGAGTACGCACTCGATTATCCGACTGAATTGCCGAAGCAAGATCCGAAGGACCAACCGAATGACGACCTGCAACTGCGCCTCAAACGACTGGAAAAAGCTCTGCCGAAAAGATAGCGGCCGCAGAAAAGTTTATTTCAAGTCCCAACGATTGCCTGCGTGGCCTTGCGGCAAATCGAATCCAAGTGCGCTTGCTCGCGTTGGTTCCACATGGCCATCCACAAATCCAGCGCTCAAACCATGCCCATGACGATTCCATGCGCGAGTCGGAATCCGATCGAATGCAGGATCCGAAGGAACTCGAATAGTCCAACTCGCGCTGGAATGTGATGTGTCCGCGTTCCAATCGTCCGCGTTGCTGCTGCGGGCCGTGAGGGCTTCAATCCAGTCTGCGTCTCCAAACATGAATGTCTGGCCGGGCTTGGCTACAGCCGAAACTGATGTCCATTGCCGCGCAGTTGACGACAGATATGGAACGAGCGAACCAACCGCCATTCCGAGCGACACGGCAGTTTCATTCGTTGAACGCGATTCGGGACAGCGGAAGTTCTCCGGCGAAGAAAGGTGTTGAGCGAGCAAGTCCGGCCAGTAGGTCAAAAACTGATTGTTCAATATCGCTCGCCGTCCTGTCGCACCCAAAAGTGCATGAGGAACGATCTTGTCCGAGTTTTCTTCTGAAAACAGCGCGCTGGCCAGCGAGATGTTTCGAACGGAATTCAAGCAACGCAATTCATTCGCCTTTTGCCGCGCCAGAATCAGTGCCGGCCCCGTCATCGCCATCAAGCCGCTGCACAAGGAAATGGTGATCAGCAATTCGATCAGTGTGATTCCTGACTGACGAAGAACCCTTCTCCGGCCGACAAACGATGTGTTTGTTCTCATGTGTCAATCTTCCGCAACTGACTTTCGGAAGCATTGGAACTGCCTGCGATTGTTTAGACGTGAACAAAGCATGGCGGTTACAAAATGTACGCGCCACGATCTGAACTTTTCTCAATCAGATTTCAGCCGGACAATCTGCGAATCGCCGCTTGCGCCACACCATCTCGAGCAGCTAAACTCCGCCTATCAATCACCCCGCATGAGTTCGCCTTCGCCCGCCATCAAACCGACGCGCACCCGTCATTGGGTCATTTTTTTTGCTGTCACGCTGGCGGTCATTCAATACATCGACCGCGTCTGCATCTCGCAGGCGATGCCTGACATTTCGCGTGACCTCCAATTGGATGAGCGACAAATCGGCAGTATCTTTGCGGCATTCGGCCTCGCTTACGCGTTGTTTGAAATTCCGACCGGTTGGCTTGGAGACAAGCTCGGTGCAAAGCGGGTGCTTATCCGAGTCGTGCTGTGGTGGTCGTTCTTCACTGCGGCCACTGGCTGGGTCTGGAGTTATGCTTCGTTGTGGGTCACTCGGTTCCTGTTTGGCGTCGGCGAAGCTGGTTGCTTTCCTAATCTGACAAAAGCATTCAGCACTTGGCTTCCATTCAAAGAACGGACACGCGCACAGGCGATCATGTGGATGGGTGCGCGTTGGGGTGGGGCTTTTACGCCGCTGCTCGTTGTAGCGGTGATGACTTTTGTGCCGTGGCGACTGGCGTTTCTGATATTCGGCATGCTGGGTGTCGTGTGGGTTCTTGTTTGGTGGTGGTGGTTTCGCGACAACCCGCGCGATCACAAAGGAGTCAATGCCGCTGAATTGGAATTGCTCAAGGAAAACGAGCAGAATGCCGACAGTCACGGAAACGTTCCTTGGCGCGAATTGGCGACTCGCCCGACGATGTGGCTGCTATGGGCACAATATTTTTGCCTGAGCTACGGCTGGTATTTCTACATCACCTGGCTGCCGAAATACCTGAAAGACGTCCGCGGGATGGAAATTAAATCCAACGCCGTGATGGGTTGGGTTGCGCAGCAACTCGAAGGATCATTCACGCCGGAGACTTCACTGAAAATTCTAGCGGCGGCACTGGCGGGAGTCCCTCTCCTCTTTGGCGGATTCGGCTCATTGACGGCTGGAGCTATTTCGACTCGCTGGCTTTCCAGTGGGGCGAGCGTGGTACTTGTTCGCCGCACTTTCGCCATTATCGGATTCACCGGTGCGGCGTCTTTGTTGATGACTTCATTTTACATCAAGGATCCGTTGCTCGCGATGCTTGCGATGGGCATGGCCAGCTTCTGCAATGATCTGACCATGCCAGGAAGCTGGAGCACTTGCATGGATGTGGGGGGCAAGTATGCCGGCACAGTTTCGGGCAGCATGAATATGATGGGCAATTTCGGCGGCATGTTGGGACCGTTCGTGGTCGGGCAAATTCTTTATTACACTTCCAAGAACTGGCAGCTCGCTTTCCTTGTCTCATCCATCATTTACGCGCTCGGTGCTTTCTGTTGGATCTGGATAGACCCCGTCACGCCAATCGATCAACAGGCCAAGAAGAAATCCGCAGACTAATCGCATCCACTCGGGGTCGCAGCCCAGCTTCGTACCAAGTCAGGAAACGGACAGTGTTCACAGAGCGCATTCGAGTGATCGCAGTAGTCGCGAGCGATTTGCAGCAAGCCCTGTTGCTCTGCCGCCGAACGCAATCGGCGCGGCCCAGCGAACAGTCGTTGTCTTGTGAGTTTCAGCACGGCGTTGTCTTCGCCCGCTGGCCAAGCAAGAAATAATTCCTCGACCTGAAGCTGAAGGGATTTGTTTTGCCCACTACCTGCTCGCGCCCAAAACCACGGCAGTATCACGTTCACGGCCAGATCGGTTGCGCGAGAGGCCCCCAACAACTGCATCGGCTTTGATAATTGCGATGTGTCATTAGGATCTTCATCCGACTGTAATAATCGGAGCAACGAGTTTGCCGGTGATGAATCTTTGGCGGCAAGCAACAGCCATTCGTCCAATCGCGCGATGAATCCGGATTGAGCGAGCCAGTGCGCGGCCAGTGTTAATCGTCGAATCGGATGATTCGCCGGACGCAGTCCCGCCATCCGCCAAATTGTTCGCGGAAGAATTTGATCGCAGATGGATGCGCGTATTCGCCACCAGTCTTCCCAAAGTTGGCGAAGCGCAACATCGCTCAGAAATGGGCTGCGCAGAGTTTCTGCAGGTAATAATCCAGCCAAACCAAGCAATCTAGCCCGCCACTGCACGAAGGTGAGTGGAAGTTCACGAAGAACGGGGAGCAGATCGGCGAGTCGTTGCATCGGCCAAATGTTGTTCTTATAGCCGAGCGCGCGGAAAAGCCCTTCCCAAAGCGACTGTTCCCAACCGGCACGACGAGCGCATGCGGTGAATTGGTGTGCCTTTGCTGAAAGCCGGATCATCGCGGCTTGTCGAAGCAATTCCTCAATCCGCTCGCTTGGCAAATCGCTGAGTGGCGCGTTACAACGGCCAAGCAGATTTGCAGACGGCGGCGGCGTGTCACCACCCAGCCAGCAGGCGAGTTCTTCTATCGGCGCATCGAGCGATCCGGCCAGCGTGAGTGTGGGCAATGTATTCGATGGTGCCCCGCGCCAGACAATGTGGAGAATCACGCCAGCGTACGTGGGATTATTAGCGTGACCATGGCTGTGCCATCCGGAGGGTTCGAGATCAATCTCGATGTCGCCCGTGACTGGTAGATCATTTTCGAACTGGACGATGGCTCTGCGAAAGTCTGGGCCAGATTCGCGATTCAAGAAACCGGGATGCAACACGCGCAAAGTCCGTCCGTCCACGAGCCGGAGTTGATTCCGATCTAGGCGTTGATGACTCCAAACAGCCTGAAGCAGGCGCTCGGAAGGCTTGGCCGATTCGCGCAGAATCCAACCGGCATGCGCGCCGCGCCATTGCGAATAAAATGAGCTGCTGTTGTTTGGCACTTGCGATTGCTTCGGATTGTTTTCTTTGTCAGGTTGCCGTCGTGCGGAGGCACAAAAAAGGGTTTTGGAATTTGATTCATCATCATCGAGTATTCAGCGGCGTCAACAGCGGAACGGCGCAGCGCGCCAATTGCCGGACGCCTGAGTTGTTGCGGCCATGTTGAACGACGAATCCACTCACAACGATGCTGTCATCGAAGTCGATGGACTCACGAAGAATTATGGTGGCCGTACGGCCATCGCCGATCTTTCATTCTCAGTTCCACGCGGTCACATCGTTGGATTTCTGGGGCCGAACGGTGCTGGGAAAAGCACCACGATGCGAATCTTGGCAGGATTTCTCGCAGCGACTTCCGGCACGGTGCGCGTGGCTGGCATCGATGTGGCTGATTCTTCACTGGAAGTGCGGCGGCGAGTGGGATTCATGCCGGAGAACAACCCGTTGCATCTGGACATGCGGGTGAAGGAGTACGTGCGGTTCCGAGGGAAGTTGAAGGGAATCACCGGACGCCGACTCAAGGAACGGATGGATACGGTGCTGGGACAGTTCGAGCTGGAACGTGTTTCCAACCGGATCATCGGCCAGTTGTCGAAAGGCTACAGGCAACGCGTCGGATTGGCAGACGCCATCTTGCATGAACCGGAAGTGTTGATACTCGATGAACCGACCATTGGCTTGGATCCGCACCAAACAAGGACAGTGCGGCAGCTGATCAAGTCATTGGGAAAAGACCGCACGGTGGTCATCTCCTCGCACATTCTTCCAGAAGTGGAGGTCACGTGCACGCAGCTCTTTATTTTTCATGAAGGCCAGATCCTCGCATCCGGTACATTGCCGGAACTTTCAAAGGAGTGTCCGGGCGACATCTCGGTCGTCACAGAAATTGCCGCTGGAATGGAGGAACTCCGATCGGTGTGCGAACACCTTGCCGAAGTCCGTGAGTATCATTTGGCACAAGTCGACGGAGCATTCATTCGATGCTCGCTCACACCACGATCAGGAGAAGATCTCCGACCGAAACTTTCTGCGCTGGCAGCTGAACGGCACTGGCCCATGCGCGAACTCACGCAGCAACGGCACACGTTGGAGGACATCTTTGTGCACCTGGTAAACCGGCGAAAGGAAGGCGACGCTTGAGCATTTGGTGGTTACTGACTCGGCGCGAACTGGCCACGCAGTTATTTTCACTGCGCGGCTACGTCATCATCGCAGGCGTCCAATTCTTGTTGGGGCTGGGCTTGATGGTGGTGATTGATGCGTTGAACAATCGCCCGTTTGACATGCCCATCACCGAGAAATTCCCGCAGATGGAGTTTTTCTGGCTCGTGTTGCTCCTCGTGTCGCCGCTGATCACCATGCGCAGCTTCGCACAAGAACGAAACACAGGCACGCTCGAGACGCTGCTCACGACTCCGGTGCGCGACTGGCAAGTAGTGATGGCGAAATTTGTGGGCGCGCTGTTGTTTTTCATGATCACGTGGCTGCCGATTGTTGGCTACCCGCTTGTCCTGCGGCAATATTCTGCAGACTGGGCGGGACTCAGTTGGGGATCGATGTTCAGCACCTTCTTGGGGATTTCCATGCTGGGCATGTTGTTCATGTCGATGGGCTGTTTCGCCTCATCCATCACTCGCAGCCAGATTGTCGCGGCGATGACCAGCGCAGGCTTGGGCGTTGGTTTATTCTTGGTGGGATACTTCGCGTGGAACGAACAGCCGCAACCTGGTTGGTCGAGCGCATTGTTGCGGCAGATTTCGCTGATGGATCACATGCGCGATTTTGCCGGTGGCATCGTGGATACCCGGCACGTTATTTTTTATGTGAGCGCCTCTGGCATGTTCCTCTATCTGACGCAAAAAGTTTTAGGCACCCGACATTGGAGATGAAATGTCTGAATCGATGACAAATGGCTTCACGAGAATCCGCGCGTTCGGCAGTTTGCTGAATGCGGCGATTGGATTTGTCGCCTTGGCTCTGATTCTGGCCTCGGTGAATTATCTTTCGCAGCGCCATTTCAAGCGCGTGGATTTGTCGGCGGAAGCGGACAGGCAATTGTCGCCGCTAACCAAACAGGTGCTCGACGTCGTGACGAACGAGGTGCGAGTGATTGTCTATTTCGACCGACGTGTGCCTGTTTACAAACATGTGATCGAGTTGCTCAGACAGTACGAGCAGATCAACAGCCGACTCACGCTGGAGGTTGTCGATTACGAGGCCAAACCGGTCCGTGCGGCGGAGGTGGTCGCCAGATACAAACTGCCCGTCAACGCCAAGGATTTGGTTATCTTCGATACCACCGGACGCACGCACATCATTTCCAGCGGTGAGCTTTCCAATTATGCCTATTCGGATGTCATCCGATCCGAATCAGGCGCCTACCTGCACGAAATCAAACGCACGGGATTTAAGGGAGAGCGACTATTTACTTCGGCACTTGTGGCCGTGTCGGATTCCTCACCGAAGCTCGCCTATTACTTGACCGGACATGGCGAACATGACCCCGGCAACTTCAACACCGACGGCGGCTACGGAAAGTTTTCGGCCATGCTCTCCGAAATCCAAGTGCCACTCATTCCCCTCACACTGGCTGGCGCGAATCAAATTCCGCCCGATTGCAAATTGCTCATCATCGCTGGCCCACAGACCGACCTGCACGCCGAGGAGTTGCAAAAACTGGATGCCTACCTCGGTCGAGGCGGACGCATGCTCACGCTGTTCCACTACAATTCTCGCGCGGGACTGGATCAATTGCTGGAAAAATGGAACGTCCGCGTGGGCGCGAACACCGTGATCGATTACGAAAACTCCCGGCCGAATGGAGCGCTCGTCGCTACACGATTTGGAAATCATCCAGTCGTCCGGCCCATCTCCACCGCACAATTACCCCTTCAACTTGTTTTTCCACGCACGATCGATGTGCGCGACCCCAACGCCAACAAGGCCGATTCGCCGCAAGTCCAAATGTTGATTGAGACCGGCCCGAACAGCGTCGCCTTTCGCGACTATTTTCCGAAGTCTGGCCCCAAGCGACCCGTGGAAGAAAAACGCGGGACTCAAAAAATTGCGCTGGCAGTCGAACGCGCTGGAGTGCCCGGCCTCGCCGATTCCTCCACGCGAATGGCGATCATCGGAGACTCATTTGTTTTCAACAACCAACTGCTCGACGCGGCGGCCAACCGGGATTTTGCGTGGCACGGCGTCAATTGGCTGCTCGACCGATCGCAAACTCTCAACGCCATCGGTCCGCGTCCAGTCAAGGAACACACCGTATCCATGACACAAAAACAGATACAGAGGCTATCGGGTTTGCTGGTGGGCATCATTCCCGGCGCCACATTATGCTTGGGAATGCTCGTCTGGTTTCGGCGAAGCCGATGAGAATGGAATGATCACACGACACCTGACACGAGAGACGATTTTGCTGACGGCCATCGCCGCTGGGTTGGCGATGTACACTTTCCTATTCGAGTGGAGCCACGCGCCTGCAAGCAGCAACACGCGTCCGAAGCCCCGGCTGGGCGATTTCAACGCACGTGATGTTCATTCGGTCGAATACTTCCAACACACAAACCGATTCAAGGCTGTGCGTGATGGAAGTGGATGGACGATCACGCAGCCCATCAATTACCCCGCGCACAGCATCGCCATCGAAGCGCTCATCAACGCCTGCGCACGACTTGAATCACTGAACACCATCGATGCCGCCGATGTGAAAGACGGCTTGGTCGACTTCGGTCTTGCGCCGGCCCAGTCGGTGGTTCGACTGCAAGGCACACACCGACCATTTGAAATCCAACTCGGCAACAGCACGCTGCTTGGGAAACGGATGTACGCCTCGATTTCGACGGAGAAATCCGTTCATGTCATTGCCGACGACCTGCAAAAGTTTCTTCCCAGATCTGTGAACGATTGGCGCAGCCATTATCTTTTTCCCGATGACGCTCAGATCGCAACGATCGACCGAATCACCATGCGCAATGGAAACCGGACGATGGAGCTTTCGAAGACCAGTTCGAATTCGACATGGCAGGTGACAGCTCCGCTTCCCGTGAAACGCGCGGACAAAAACAAAGTCTCCCAATTCCTTCAACAGATGCAGCAATGGCAGGTGACTGATTTTGTCGCCGAATCTACCGCTGGGCTGTCCCCTCTCGGATTGCAAAACCCACCCATCGAACTTTCCATCGCTCGCGGCACAAACTGGCTGGCCACAGTTGCCTTTGGGAACAGCCCCACCAACCAGCCGGATTTCGTCTTTGCGCGGCGTGCCGTATCGGGCGATCTCTACAAAGTATCTCGCGACTGGATGGACTCGCTGCAACAACCCGTCTGGGATTTTTGCGACCGCAGATTGGTGGATCCCATCGCGCCCAGCCAACTTCATTCCCTCGAAGTCCGTTCTGGAAATCCATTCACCGTCGCACGCAATTCAGATGGGACTTGGCAATTCGCCCGTCCGGAAATCGCCGTCGCCGACACCGAGTTGGTCGAGGATCTGCTGAAACAGCTCCGCCAGATTGAAGCCGTCGAACTCGCGAAAGAAGTGGTGACGGATTACAAAGAATTTGGCCTCGACCCGCCCGGCAGCAGTTATCTGCTCTGGGATAAGTCGTCCGCAGCCGACGGCACCAATCGGCTGCGCGCGCGCATCGATTTTGGAAACGTGCTTGGAGACCGGATCTATGCGCGACGCCACGACGAAAGTTCCGTTTACCTCCTTCCGCTGGGAGATGCCCGAAGGTTGCCTGATGCAAATTATCAGCTGCGCGCGCGACAAATCTGGGAATTCAATTCAACCAATGTCACGGGCGTCATTGTCATGCAAAAACTCAAACAGCGACGTTACCAACGCAACGAGCGCGGCACATGGACAAATGAGAAAGGTGTTTTCAACGAAGTGGAACATGCGGCCTTTGAGGAAACGTTGCTGCGGCTCGGTAAGATCCGCGCCGAATCGTGGACGGCTTCCGGTGCGGACAAGCTCGCTCTGTACGGCTTTCTTGATGCGCCTCACAGCATCACTTTGGAGATGACCCTTGGAGGAAAAACCGTATCGCGCACGCTGCAATTTGGGCGACGATCCGCTTATCAACGGCCCTACGCGACAGTGAATGAGATGAATGCGCAGCCGGTGATTTTTGAATTCCCGAAGTCGTACTACGAGGAGTTTGTCCTGCGCTACCTCGTCGCGCCTTAAGGGGGACTAGTTGCGGTGCCGACGCTTGACCTTTAACTTGGCAAGCGAATGTGCGAGCGACGCGTGAACGGCCGCTGATTCTTCGACTGACAGTTTTTCCTCGAGTCGTGCCTCGGCTTTTCGACGCGCTTCTTCGGCAACAGCCTCGTCAATCTCAGCAGAAGAAATCGCCATGTCCGTGAGAATACTGACATGTGTGCCGGTGATTTCGGCAAATCCTTCACCGACCGCCAACGCCGTCTCAACATTGCCTTTTCGGACGAGCAATTCGCCTGCGACGATTTGCGTCATCAACGGCACGTGATGTGGATAGATGCCCAGCTCACCCTCGATGCCGGGGAGCGTGACCATCTCCACAACCTCGGAGTAGACCGTCTCCTCGGGCGTGACAATTTCAAGTTTGAGCGTTTCAGCCATGCGACTATTCGTGGATTTCGCTGATGCCACCCTTCATGTAGAAATTCTGTTCGCCGATTTCATCGTATTTGCCATCGAGAATTTCCTTAAATCCTTTGACCGTCTCGGCAACTGGCACCTGCTTGCCTTCGCGTCCGGTGAACACTTGCGCAACAGAGAAAGGTTGGCTTAGGAAACGCTGGATTTTGCGAGCGCGGAACACGGTGAGTTTGTCATCAGCCGACAATTCGTCCATGCCGAGAATCGCAATGATGTCCTGCAAATCCTTGTAACGCTGCAACACCTTTTGAACGCCGCGAGCGACATCGTAATGTTCCTGCCCAACAATATCGGGAGTCAGAGCGCGTGAGTTGGATGCAAGCGGATCGACTGCAGGATAAATTCCCAGCTCCGCAATCGAACGCTCGAGAACGATTGTGGCATCCAAGTGAGCAAACGTTGTGGCGGGCGCGGGGTCGGTCAAATCGTCCGCCGGCACGTACACCGCTTGGAATGAAGTGATCGATCCCTTTTTCGTGGAAGTGATGCGCTCCTGCAAATCGCCCATCTCAGCGGCCAGCGTTGGCTGGTAACCGACGGCACTCGGCGTACGGCCGAGCAGCGCAGACACTTCTGAACCCGCTTGCGAGAAGCGGAAAATGTTGTCGACGAACAAAAGCACATCCTGATTGTGTTCATCCCGGAAATACTCCGTCACTGCCAGCGCCGAAAGCGCCACGCGAAGACGCGCGCCCGGTGGTTCGTTCATCTGGCCATAAACCAGTCCGATCTTCGAACCCGGTTTCACGATGGGCATTCCGTTGTCGCCCTTTTTCGGATGTCCCTTTTCGTCGGTCTCCACCTTGATGACACCGGCCTCGATCATTTCATTGTAAAGATCGTTACCTTCGCGCGTGCGCTCGCCGACTCCCGCGAACATCGAGATGCCGCCGTGCAGCTTGGCAATGTTGTTGATCAGCTCCATGATGATGACGGTCTTGCCGACGCCTGCGCCGCCGAATGCACCAACTTTGCCGCCCTTCAAGAATGGACAGATGAGATCGATGACCTTGATACCGGTGGTGAGAATCTGCTGGCTGGTGGATTGATCGACCAGCGAAGGCGCAGCGCGATGGATGGGATAATACTTGTCTGCCTTCACCGGCCCCTGCTCGTCCACGGCTTCGCCGACCACGTTGAAAATTCGACCCATCACGCCCTCACCCACGGGCATGGAAATCGGCGCGCCGGTGTCGACCACTTCCAACCCGCGCTTCATCCCTTCGGACGCGCCCATGCAGACGGCGCGAACCCAATTGTCGCCCAGATGCTGCGCCACTTCGAGCACCTGCTTGCTGGGCGCATGGCCGGGCACGGCGAACTCCACCGTGAGCGCATTGTAGATCGCCGGGAGTTCGCCGGGGAACTCGACGTCGATGACAGGACCGATGATTTGGACGATTTTTCCGTTTTTCATGTGAAAAGATTAGTTGCCCATCGCCATTTGAGCGGTGGTGATTTCGAGAAGTTCGCGGGTGATATTTGCCTGTCGGAGTTTGTTGTACTCGAGCGTGAGATCTTTGATGATTTGCTTGGCGTTGTCGGTCGCGCTCTTCATCGCCACCATGCGCGCACTGTGTTCGCTGGCTTTGGCCTCGAGGAGAAATTGGTAAATCTGAAAATTCAGATAATGCGGCAGCAACGCGCCGAGCACATTCGCAGGATCCGGCTCGAACAGGAATTCGACAGCGCCCTTCGTGAGCTCACTGCTGGAATCCTCGCCCTCCACACCGGCGCCCACGGCGCGAATCTCGCCCAGCGGCAACAACGGTACCCGCTCGGGTTTCTGCGTGAGTGTGTTGATGAAATTGGTGTAGATCACATCCACATGATCCACTTCGCCCTTTCGGAACATCTCTTGAACGAACCGCGAGATGGCGCGGGCCTCGGCAAACAGAGGAGTGTCCTTGTAGGTGAATTCGGCGGCGAGCTTGCGCTTGGTGCGGGCGACAAATTGAGATCCCTTTCGACCAGCACAAACAAACACCGTTTTGTCTTTATCGAGCTTGCCGGCCTCGCGCATCAGGTTTGAATTCAAACCGCCGCACAATCCACGATCGGAAGAGATCAACACGACGGCGCGCCGATCGCCTTGGCGAACTTCCATCAGCGGATGATTAAAATCGCCTGCGTGATGCGTGACTTCGGCCAGCACCTTGTTCATCAACGTGGCGTAAGGCCGACCTGCCAAGGCAGACAACTGCGCGCGGCGCATCTTCGAGGCCGCAACCATTTGCATGGCCTTCGTGATTTGGGCCGTGCTCTTGACCGACCGGATACGTCGGCGGATGTCGCGCGTGCTGGGCATGCTCTAGCGGTAGGTCGACTTGAATTCAGTTAGGGCGGCTTTGAGTTCGGAACCAATCGCATCGGTCACCGCTTTCTCCGTGCGAAGTTTCGCCAACAGCGATTCTTTACGAAGCGTGAAAAAGTCAGCCAGTTTTCCCTGGAAATCCTTTAGCTTTTCCACCGCCACATCATCGAAAAAATTATTCTGGATGGTCCAGAGCAACACGGTCTGAATTTCGACAGGAATCGGATTGTACTGTTGCTGTTTGAAAAGTTCGACGATGCGCTTGCCACGCTCGAGTTGCGCCTGCGTTTTGGCATCGAGATCCGAGCCGAACTGCGCGAAAGCCGCCAGCTCACGAAATTGCGCCAACTCGAGTTTGATGCGGCCTGACACTTGTTTCATCGCCTTGATCTGCGCAGCCGAACCGACGCGGCTGACGGAAAGACCGACGGAAATCGCCGGCCGCACGCCTTGATAAAACAGATCTGTCTCCAAATAAATCTGGCCGTCTGTGATGGAGATGACGTTGGTGGGGATGTACGCAGAGACGTCGCCGGCCTGTGTCTCGATGATCGGCAACGCCGTGAGAGAGCCGTTGCCATACAGTTCGCCGACGCGAGCAGAACGCTCAAGCAAGCGGCTGTGCAAATAAAATACATCGCCGGGATACGCCTCGCGACCGGAGGGGCGCTTCAAAACAAGTGACACCTGACGATAAGCGACGGCGTGCTTGGAAAGATCATCGTAGATGATGAGCGCGTCCATTCCGTTATCCATGAACCATTCTCCCATCGCCGCACCGGCGAACGGTACGAGGTACTGGTTCGTGGCCGAGTCGGATGCCGCCGCCACCACGATGATCGTGTTGGACATCGCCTCGGACTTCTCCAGCTCGGCGATGACGCGCGCGATGTTGGATTGTTTCTGACCGATGGCAACGTAGATGGAATAAAGCGGGCGATGCGATTTGTCGCCGGAAGCTTCAGCGGCTTTGTTCAGGCGCGCGTTGTTGATCATGGCATCGACACCAATGGTGGTCTTGCCCGTGGCGCGGTCGCCGATGATCAGCTCGCGTTGTCCCCGGCCGATGGGAATCATGGCATCGATGGCCATGATGCCGGTTTGGACTGGCTGCGAAACGGATTTGCGCCGCACAATTCCGGGTGCGATTTTTTCGACGGGATAAATGGCTTCGGCGTGAATCGGACCTTTGCCATCGATCGGGTGGCCGAGTGAATTGACGACGCGGCCAAGCAGCGCCTTGCCAACGGGAACGGAAAGTAGTTTGCCGGTCGTGCGAACTTCCTGGCCTTCTTTGATGCCTGTGGCGTCGCCGAGAATGATGGCGCCAACCTCGGTGTCCTCAAGGTTCAAGGCCAGGCCTGTAACGCCGTTGCCAAAGTCGAGCATCTCGTTGGCCATGCAATCGGTGAGCCCTTCGATCTTCGCGACACCGTCGCCAATCTCGCGGACGACGCCCGTATTCTGGCGGGCCACGTTGGTCTTGATGCCAGCGATCTGCGATTCGATTTCCTGGAGGATGTTCATGGTTTCTATTCGTTAAAAGCGGAGTGATTCGGTCAGTTGTTCAATGCGGCCAACGACGGTACCGTCGTAAACAGTGTGGCCCACGCGGAGGCGCAGCCCGCCGAGCACATGGGGATTAATGATCTCGCGAAAGATCAATTCCGCGCCGTGACGGGATGTGAGCACGGCCATCAGATTGCTGCGCTGCTCATCCGTGAGCGGCGTGGCGGACTCGATAGTGGCGGTGCGACTGAGCAATTCGAGCCGCGTGTATCGGTGTAATTGTTTGAGGAGTGCCAACCGTCCGCGAGGTTTGATCCGCGCGATGGTCTGAACGATCTGCGAAAGACGCGCTTCATCGAGTCCACCAGTGGCCGTGCGGCATTGGCGGAAGAGCAGCCGAGATTCGCGAGTGATTCGTTTCGAGGCCCTCATGAAATTACTTGGCGGAGGCGATCTCGCGGTTGGCTTCGTCCACGAGGCGCTTCTGATCTTCGGCCGTGAGCACTTTGCCGGTGACTTTGACGGTGGTCAAAACGACAAGCCGTCCCATCTCGTGCATCAACTCGGCCTTCAATCGTTCACGTTCGGCTTCGGATTGTTCCTTGGCCTTGGTCAAAATCTGTTGCGCGGCAGCGATGGCCTTTTGCGTCTCGGCCTCGTGAACTTTGGCGGCCGCAGCGCGTGTCTCGACCAACATGACGCTGGCGTCGGCCGAAGCCTTGTCGAGGAGCTCCTTCGTGGCCGATTGCGCATTGTGCAATTCCACCTTCACTTTTTCAGCATGAGCGAGTCCATCGGCAATATGGCGCTTGCGCTCTTCGAGCACCTTCAAAAGCGGCTGGTATGCGAACCGGTGCAAGAGAAATGCCAGCACCAGGAACGCGATCAACTGCGAGATGAACATCGGCCATGTGACGCCAAATTGTTTGGCGAGATCCGTGACCATGTTGCCGCTGGCTGCGTTGGTTGCCTCGGCCAATATTGCGATTGCGTACATAAAATCTGCCCGGACCGGACCCGAAGGCCCGGTTCCGGGGAATGAGTTATTTAACGAGGAAGATGGCGATAAACACCACGCCTTCGGCGAGCGCAGCGAAAATAATCGCTTGCGTCCGGACTTCA
This sequence comes from Akkermansia muciniphila, assembly GCA_945903605.1. Lineage (GTDB taxonomy): Bacteria > Verrucomicrobiota > Verrucomicrobiia > Limisphaerales > UBA1100 > CAMDOH01. The sequence continues at coordinate 51,426 of CAMDOH010000002.1, read as the reverse complement.
CCGGCGGCACCCGGGTTGCGACCCGTTGCTTCGGCGGCCTTCATGCCGATCAATCCCACACCGATGGCTGATCCGACGGCGGCCAAGCCGACGTGCAGGCTTCCACTGAGTTCTCCTAACATAGGCATCATAGTCTGACCTTTCTTTGTTCTCAGCCTCTCCACGGTTTGCCCATGGTCCGAGGCCAAATTAGTTTAGTGTTTCGCTTGAGCGTCGTGATGGTGCTCGCAAATCAATGCTGTGAACACCGAGGTCAATAGCGCAAACACAAGCGCCTGCACCAATCCCACGAGCACTTCCAACAAATAAAATGGCAATGCAGCCAGCCAGCCAAACCACGGGCCGCCCATGTGCATCACTGTCTCAAGGATGTTCTCACCAGCAAAAATATTCCCGTACAACCGAAACGTGAGCGCCACGGGTCGTACGGAGATTGATACTATTTCGATCATCCCGACAAAAATGAACACCACCACCAAAAATGTGCCGAGCACGCCGCCGCCGTGTCCTTTGACATTAAATATGTGACCGACAAATCCACCAATGCCGTTCGTCTGCAATGCCCAAACCATCCAAAGCACCATGAAAAGTGCGGCCATGGAGAGGGTCATGTTCAAGTCGGCATTGACGCCACGCAATAATGGTTGCTCTACAACAAAGCCATGGTCGCCCTGATGTCCCCAGCCAATCGTGCCGACACCGGGAATGAGGCCAATCCAGTTCGAAGCTAAAATGAACAAGAAAATTGTGCAGAAGAACCAGAACGATTTCCCAATCAAGTGGCGACCGACAATGCCCGCGAAGAAATCGTAGAGTCCTTCAATGAGCCATTCACAAAAGTTTTGCAGCCCACCCGGAACCGGCGTGATGTTTCGCGTGGCCAATTGCGCGACGAGAATCAGCGTCAATGCCACTGCCCAGCACACGACCATCGAATTGGTGATGATCAGCGGGCCGACCTTCAAGAGCGGCACGGCATGAGGTGTGAGTCCGTGCGACGCTGCTTTTTCGTGGCTGGCATCCGCCTTCGCTACGGAATTTGTCACGGGCGCCGCCGACGGCTTCTCCGCACAAAGCGGCGAGGTACCCGCCAGCATTATCCCCAACAATAAAATGAGCCTGATCAACGCCATTGTTTCTTCGCGCAACGAAGGGTTTCACGGCGTACAGCCGAGGACCAATCATCGAAACGGGGCGGCCAAAGTAGAGCATGTGAAAATAAGCACAAGCACTTTTTGTGGCGAATTTCGGGACAAGTTTCTGGCCCAAAAACCTGTGTTCAGGTGAGCATTTTCGCGAGCTCGTCCGCTTTGCCGCCGCACTGGGCGAGCATGTTCTTGAGCTGCTCCTCTTCGAGTGCAGGGCATCTTTCGCGGACCATTTGGATGAATTTTTCATTCCATTCCGGCGGATGCTCATCGGGAAGTGAACTGACAAAATAGACAGGATCCGGCCGTAACGGGCTGTTGACCTCGTTCTGCGCGTGGATACAACCAGCCAAATCCTCAGGCAAATCCCACTCGGCACATATCATCGCGCCCAATTCGGCATGATCCCAACCGAATGTTTCCTTTTCAAGCGTGTGGAGATCTCTCGTCCCAGTCAAAGCTTCCTGAAAAACTTTGCCATAATCATCCGGCTTCGCAGAGGCAACGAGTGGGATGCTGATGTCCTGCAGAAATCCTGCTGAGAAGGATAGGTTCGCTTTCGCCGGCGAGGTGGCCTCGGCCACTTCCTTGGCGAGCACGGCGCGTTTGCTCGATGTTTTCCAAAACTGTTGCAGCGTAAGATAGGCCGGCGTCTTTTGAGGAATGCAGCCGCGCGCGCCGAGAACCATCACGATTCGTTCGAGGTTTGAATTGCCGAGCATGGCAATCGCGTGATCGAGCGAGGTGATCTTTGTGCGCGGCGCGTAGGCTGTGGAATTGACCGTACGCATCACGCGCGAAACCAAATCGGGATCTGTGGACATGCCCTGACAAATCTGGTTCGTTGTCGAATCGGGGTCACGCAGCCGCTTGAGCGTCTCGAACACCGCTTTTCGAAAACGTGGCAATTCGAATGCACCCAGAATCTCTTTGATCCGTGCCTTGGGATCGTAATTGAAAAATGAAAACATGTGTCCTTCGCAGGGTTACTCGCCTCGACGCCCGAGCAAGTTGCCCAAAATAGTCATCAGGCCGCCGAGACCGAAATAACCAAAGATGGTCAACGCATTTGTCATGAACTGCGCCAGAGTTGACTTGGGCAACACGTCGCCGAAGCCGAGTGTGGTGGCCGCCACTACTGCGTAGTATTGTGGCGTGTACCACGAGCGAGCGAGGTCACCTGGAATGGCGAAGTCGGGTGAAATGACACCCACACGTCGATCGGTATTATTCCAGTACGAACTTTGAGTCTGATCCTGTGTGAGCCGTGTGGCAGCGATGAAGTTGCTTGGCGTTTTCTCGTCCTCAGCGAATTCGGCTTTACCACTCACTGTCACCAGATCTTTCCCGGCATCGTAGCTCAACTTGACCTGATTGGTGGTGCTCGTCTCGATCAGTTTGGCGATGTCATTGAAAGAATTGGTGGCCACATCCACCGTGATTTTTACACCATTCACAGTGAAAACGCCGTTACTGACGGGCAACACAAGGCCAGACTCTGCCAATGGTTTGTCAGCTTTGACTCCAGCGGAAGTGCCGACCATGCACCAAAAAATAAGACCGAAGATTGCCACTACACCCGCTTGAAGCAATGCCCAGCGAGAGAGACTGCGGCCGCAATCCGAAGTCAGCCACCAGACGAAGTAAATCTTTTTATGCAGGTCGCTCTGCTTTTTGAACTCGTCGAGATAATTCTCATCGGAGATATGGCGACGCACGAGATAGGCACCGGCAAAATCGATGTCGCGGATGTCTGCGCCGATCCAATAAGCCGTGATGTAATTAGTGACACCGCGAAGTTGCACGGCCCGCAAACAAGTCTTGTTGAACGCGGCGTGGGCTAGGTTGCTCTCGCGCATATCCACTTCGCTCATGTCGGCCTGCGAAAATTCTGCATTCGACAGATTGGCTGATTGCAGTCGGGCCTTCGGCATTTTTGCCAGCTGAAAATTGGCGCCCGATAGGTTGGCCGTCGTGAACGATGTCCCTTCCAAATTCGCCCGGCGAAAACTGGCGCCAGAAAAATCGCACTGGCTGCCGAGGCCCGTCCGCTTCGCAGTGCATTCATCCAGATTTGTGTTTTTGAAACTGGAAGTCATGAACTCCGATCCATCCAGATTTGCCTGAAAAAGCGTCGCGCCATCGAATTTCACATTCGAACTCATCACGCCGGTGAGATTGCAACGGCTCATCTCGCACCCGCTGAAATCCATGTCAGTCAGATCGAGACCCGACAAATCTTTGCTGAGAAAGCTCAAGCCTTTGGGGCTTTTCATTTCCGCAGGAACCGGCTCGCCGGTCTCAAGCGCTTTCTTCAAAGCCTCAATTACTTTATCTGCATCCAATGGTTCAGCCATAAATATGTGGGAATACTGTCAGGTAGCGAGTTACTCCGCAGAAGGTACATTTTCTGAGTCGCATTTCAACGGAAAATAATCCCATGCCAATTTGAAGGGTGGTTGCAACGACACTTTCGTTTCGATAGCGTCCACCATCCGTGAGCAATTCTGCAACAGCCCGAAAACAAACCACCGTTGGCCTCGTGTCCCTCGGTTGCGCGAAAAATTTGGTGGATTCGGAGATCATGCTCGGCTCGTTGATCGCAGACGGAATGATTCTCACCAATGATCCTGCCAAAGCCGACGCGCTCATCATCAACACTTGCTCATTCATCGATGCCGCGCAGGAAGAAAGCGTTGAACAAATCCTCGAGTCAGCCACGTATCGCGATTCAAAACATCGACATCAAGCCCTCATCGTCGCCGGCTGCCTCTCGCAACGCTTCCGCGAAGAACTGCCCAAGCTCCTTCCCGAAGTGGATGCCTTCATGGGGATTGATCAAGTAGCGCAAGCCGGTTCACTCGTTCGACTAGCCATCGCGCAACGATCCACGCGAACTCCCAGTCTCGCTCCCGCCACAAAAAAAGAATCCGTCACGGCGCGACTCGCCAAGTTGGATGCCGGCTCGAACCATGCCAAACACGACTCAACAGAAAATCTTCGCGGCACACCACGTTTCAATAAAACAAAGACCGTCGCCACAAAATCGCCTGCACTATTCGATGTCACTCGTCGCCCCGCTTACATCCCCGATCACACCACACCCCGATTCAGGCTCACGCCCAGTCATTACGCCTACGTTAAAATCGCCGAAGGCTGCAATCATCCCTGCAGCTTTTGCACCATCCCGCAGATGCGCGGATCGCATCGCAGTCGACCGATGGACGACATTGTCGCCGAAGCAAAGCGGCTGATCTCCGAAGGCGTGCGCGAACTCAATCTCATCTCGCAGGACTCGACCTATTACGGAATGGATTTGCGCCAAGAACACTCGCGCGCCATTTCTTCGCCGGAACGATTCAACGCCGCCGCCGCCACGCTCACCGCCGACGCCCCCTCGCTCCCCAATCTGCTGCGTGCACTCAATTCACTTCGTGGCGATTTCTGGATCCGGCTCCTTTACACGCACCCCGCGCATTGGACCGATACACTCATCGAGACTATCGCGCGCTGTCCGAAAGTCGCCCGCTATGTGGACATGCCCCTGCAACACATCCACGACAACATGCTTGAACGCATGCGGCGCGAAACCGACAGCCGCCACATTACCGATGTGATCCGACGCATTCGCGCAGGGATTCCGGGGATCACCGTTCGCACCACTTTCATTGTCGGATTTCCGGGGGAGACCGAATCGGCCTTTGAAAGTTTGATGGAGTTCATCCGCCAGACACGCTTCGACCGGCTCGGCATTTTCAAATACTCGAAAGAAGAAGGCACCCGCGCTGGAAACATGGCCGGGCAGATTTCCGAATCTGTGAAACGTAAGCGCCACGCTCGGGCCATGGCCGAGCAACGGAAAATCGCCAGTGAACTGAATGCAGCAAAGGTGGGACAAAAACGATTTGTGCTCGTCGAACGCGAAGCCACGGAAAAAGATTTGACCGGCGCACAAATCCATTCGTGGGAACACGGATTCATCCGCACGAGTGGCCCCACGACGCCGATGCCTTCCGGCCGCTATTTTCAGGCACGGTCAGATGCAGATGCGCCTGATATCGATGGCCGCGTGTATGTTCGCGGCCGAGCTCCGGTGGGCGATTTCTGCTGGGTGAAAATTGTTGGGCAAACAGATTACGATCTGATCGCCGAGCCGATTTGACAGGATTGAGTCATGAATCTGCCGAACAAAATCACGACCTCACGCCTCCTCATCACTGTGGCATTTGTGGTGGTGCTGATGATGGATTTCCCGCTGAAAACAACCGTGGCGTGTGCGCTGTTTTTTGCGGGTGGAATTTCGGATATCGTCGACGGGATGATTGCGCGGCGGCGCGGACTGGTCACGGATTTCGGCAAGCTGATGGATCCGCTGGCAGACAAGATCATGGTTTGTGCAGGGTTTGTGATGCTCATCGGAATGCCGATGCCCGTAGCGCTCGAGAGTGAAATCCCGAATGGCTGGATGCCGACTTGGAGCGAAGTGCCCGGCCAACACCTCATTTTGCCAGCGTGGATGGCCATCATCATCGTCGCGCGCGAGCTGGCCATCACCGGCCTACGATTGCTGGCGGCGAGCAAGGGCGTCATCCTATCGGCCGAAACCATCGGCAAGCGCAAAACGAACCTGCAGGTAGGCTCGGTCGTCGGGATTCTTGTTTGCGTGAGCTACCATGATTGGGGAACTTGGGGGCCGCAATTCTTCGGATCCAAAATATCCGGCGTGCCGTGGTCGGTTTGGTTGACGATGTTGTCCACTTGGTGCGCCGTGGGTTTGACCGCGATTTCCGGCGGCCACTATCTGTGGCGCAATCGTGAACTGTTCATGAAAGATCTGTGATCTCCGATAAAATCGTAGTTTGGATCGCGCAGGGATTTGGATTGGGACGCTTACCCAAAGCGCCGGGCACATTCGGTTCGCTGGGTGGTTTGGTGTGGATGGCGGTACTGCTGGCCACTGGCAATTTCTGGCTCTATTTCGTTGGAGCTATTTTGGGCGTCCTCGCCGCAGTCTGGATTTGCGGCCGCGCAGAAAAAATCTTGGGACAGAAAGATCCTCAATCGGTCGTGCTGGATGAAATCGTTGCGGTGCCTTTCTGTTTCGCGTTTCTCTTTCTCACAATGGCACTCATCAGTAAATCTCCCGGCTCGGCGACGCTACTGCCGGGCGATATGTTCGACCCCCGCAAGCAATACTGGTTGATCACACTCGGCGGATTCGTCGCGTTCCGATTCTTTGACATCGTCAAGCCGTGGCCCGTGGGAAAATCGCAATCGCTGCCGGGTGGCTGGGGAATCGTCGTGGATGACTTGCTGGCGGCGCTGTACGTGAACTTGCTCTCGCCGTTCCTGATTATCGGCTAATTCCTGACGGGCTTGGGTGCGGGCATCACGAACTCGTACACATTGCCATCCAGACAGAGCATGTACAATTCACCTGCGGCATCTTCGCCAAAGCTGGCCACAAACCGGATCGGATTGGGTTTGATGATTTCGCCGACGACATCTACCGAAGTGTTGTTCGACGATCGCAACCCCCAGACGGTCCCCATTTTGTAGTCTGCATAAACATAGACCCCTTGCAGCACAGGCAGTTTATTTCCGCGATACACGTAGCCGCCAGTGATCGAAACTCCCGTGCCGTGTTCCGGCGATTTGCTTTCCTTGGCCAGCGCAGGCACATGCGGATATTCCAACACCGGATCGATGAAGCGCGTGTGTTTATGCGCTGAATCTTTCCAAGGATGAAATCCTTCGCGGACGCGCCAGCCATAATTGCCGCCTTTGGTGATGACGTTGATTTCTTCCCATTTGTCTTGTCCCACATCGGAAGCCCACAGGTCGCCATTTTTCCGGTCAAACGCCATGCGCCAAACATTGCGCAACCCGAACGCCCAAATCTCCGGCCGCGCGCCCGCTGTGCCAATGAACGGGTTGTCCTTCGGAATTCCATATGGAAGATTGCCCGTTTTGTTGTCGACATCGATGCGGAGAATCTTGCCGAGCAAGGAACCCAGATTTTGACCGTTGTCATGCGGGTCATCGCGCTGACCACCGTCGCCGTGACTCAAATAAAGATACCCATCTTTGCCGAACATCAACACGCCGCCATCGTGATTCCAAAACGGACGAGGGATTTCCAAGAGTACGCGTTCGCTTGCCAGATCAACTCGCGAAGGGTTGTCCTTCGAGACACGCCATTCGCTGATGATGCTGCGCAGAGGATCATGCGCCGAATAAAAGAGGAACAACCGGCCGTTCTCCTTGTACTTGGGGTGAAAGGCCATTCCCAGCAACCCCTCTTCATCTTGTCGGTATGTCTTGCGCGCAGAGATGTCGAGAAACTCAACGGTGTTCGTGGCCGCACGATCTTTCGGCATGATCAGGATGCGGCCCGCTTGCTCGACCATAAAAATACGGCCCGTGCCATCGGGCGATTCCTCCAGCCACAACGGGCGTTTGAATTTGATATGCGTCCACGCTGGCTTCAACGCAAGCGTCGGCACGGAGGGGGCGGCCCCTGCCGACGGCACATTCACCGACACACAACATAGAGCGACAAAGAGAACCCGAATGCCATGGGAGTACATGAGCAAAGTTTGCTTGCCTGACACTGATTTGTCAAAACCGTATCACCCGAATCGGAATGGAATGAAGTTGCCCTCCCGATTCGCCGCACAATAATGCGCGCACGACAAAACAACATGGCAACGAACGACTGGAATATCCAAACCCGCGCCAACACCTGCCAAGGCTGCCAACAGAAATTCGAAGACAAACAGGCATGCCACACGCTGCTCGTGCCTGCAGAAGAAAATTATCTACGAATGGATCTTTGTGCCGGTTGCTGGGCCAAAGATGAGCCTGCCATTCTCGCACACAAAACCACCTGCCTCTCGCAATGGCAGGGGCATTATGAAAAACCTGTGCCGATTGTCGATGCGATCAAAAAGGAAAATGCCGAGGAGCTTCTGCGGCGATTGATCGCGCTTGGTGAAGCGCGGCACAAAGCTTCCTGCTTCATCCTGGCGGTGATGCTCGAACGCAAACGCATCCTCAAATCCCGCGAATCCATCCAGCAAGGCGAAGGACGCACACTCGTTTACGAGCACGCTCGCACTGGCGAAGTGATCACCATCATCGATCCCCATCTGCGATTCGATCAGCTTGCCGAAGTTCAGGCCGAAGTTTCCCGCCTGCTCGATCATGGCAGTGAGCCGGAAACGCCCGCTGCGACTGAACCCTCGTTGGAACCGGCACCTGCCGACGCAAACTAATCCCATCGTGGCTCGGCTCGATCCATTCCAAAAGTCGGTGACCCATCAGTTCAAGAATCCCGAGTGGCTCAAACTGGCGCTCACGCATCCATCGGTTTCCTACGAGCGCAACCGAGCTTTGCCCAATAATCAGCGGCTGGAATTTCTTGGTGACGCGGTTCTGCAAATGACCATCTCATCTGAATTGTTCAGCCGCTTTCCCGATCGCGACGAAGGATCGCTGTCCAAAATGCGGGCGCGGCTGGTCAGTCGTGATGCCCTGCTGACGAAGGCTCGCGACATCGGAATTGGTGCGCACTTGATCATGGGCCGCGGCGAGGAAGCTAGCGGCGGACGAGAGAAATCCTCTGTGCTGGCTGATGCCTACGAGTCACTTATTGGCGCGGTGTTTCTTGACGGCGGCTGGCCCAGCGCGCGCCGATTTGTTCGCCATCAATTCAAGAATGCGCTGGATGTGGTTGACGTGAGTTTGCACGGTGGCAATCCGAAAGGAGAATTGCAGGAGTTGCTCCAGAACAATTCCGGCGAGCCGCCCGATTATCGCGTGCTCGACATCCTGGGGCCGGATCACGACCGCAAGTTTTGTTGTGCGGTGCGACATGGTGGACGCGAAATGGCGAGAGGCGAAGGAAAGAGCAAGAAGACGGCTGAGGTGGCCGCAGCGGTGGCCGCTCTCACTTTTTTGCGCAATCGTGGCAAGGCGCTTCCCGCCGATGCTTGACGCTTGGCGGTCTGCCCGTAATGTCTCTGCAACGGATGAAACCGGCCACCAATAATTATCTTGTCCCGCACGTTGTCGAGCAAACCGCCCGAGGCGAACGCGGTTACGACATCTATTCGCGACTGCTCGTTGATCGCATCATCTTCCTCGGCACAGCTGTGGACGACACGGTGTCCAACCTCATCATCGCGCAAATGCTGTTCCTGCAGATGTCCGATCCGAAAAAGGACGTGCATCTCTACATCAATTCGCCCGGCGGCAGCGTGACGGCTGGCTTGGCGATTTATGACACGATGCAATTCCTGACTTGCGACGTGAACACGTATTGCATAGGCCAAGCGGCCTCGATGGGCGCGGTGCTCCTTTCCGGCGGTACGAAAGGAAAACGGTTTTCGCTGCCGAATGCGAACATCATGATCCACCAAGTGCTCGGCGGAGCCGAAGGTCAAGCGAGCGACATGGAAATCCGAGTCAAATACATGCTCAAGCTCAAACAGCGCCTCAATAAGATTCTCTCTGAACACACGGGCAGACCCGAAGCGGAAGTTGAGAAGGCCTGCGACCGCGACAATTTCATGAGTGCCATCGAGGCGAAAGAATTCGGGTTGGTGGACGAAGTGGTCACCTCACGAAAAGAGTTGCCCAATCTGCCCGACAAAACCTCCGTGAAACTTTAAGGCAACATGGCGCGTCCGACTCAACTGACCTTGTGCAGCTTTTGCGGCAAGTCGCACGCAGAAGTGGCCAAGCTCGTCTCGGGTCCCGGTGTTTACATTTGTGACGGTTGCGTGGCCTCATTCAAGAAGCTCCTCGACAAAGAACTCGCTGCGGAACCGGCCAAGGAACTGGCACGGCTGCAAGTGCCGCGCCCCTCTGAAATCAAAGCGCATCTCGACCTGCATTGCATCGGACAGGATCATGCGAAGAAGACTTTGTCCGTGGCCGTTCACAACCATTACAAACGAATTCTGCAGGACGCCAAACCGAAGAATGCCGAGGCCGACGTTGCCGACACGGTTGAATTGGAGAAAACCAATATCCTGATGATCGGCCCGACTGGCTCGGGCAAAACTTTGCTCGCTCGCGCACTGGCGAAGATTCTCAATGTGCCATTCGCGATCGCCGATGCCACCACGCTGACCGAGGCTGGCTATGTGGGCGAAGATGTCGAAAACATCATTCTAAGACTGCTCCAAAATGCCGAGTACGACGTCAAAGCCGCCCAGATCGGAATCATCTACATCGACGAGATCGACAAAATTGCGCGCAAAACAGAAAACGTATCCATCACGCGCGACGTCTCCGGCGAAGGCGTGCAGCAGGCGTTGCTGAAGATCCTCGAAGGCACCCTTTGTGCAGTACCGCCACAAGGCGGCCGCAAACATCCACAACAGGAATACATCCGCGTGGACACCCGGAACATCCTGTTTATTTGCGGCGGCGCGTTTGTTGGGCTTGAAAAAATCATCCAGCGACGAGTCGGCAATCGCTCGCTTGGATTTGGCGCGATTGAACAGACGCATCGAGAAGGGGTATTGGACACACGCGAAATCATCAAGCAGGTCGAGCCAGAAGATCTGATCAGCTTTGGATTCATTCCCGAATTCATCGGTCGCCTGCCCATGGTCAGCGTGCTGGACGAACTCACCGAGGATCAGCTCGTGACTGTTCTCACCGAACCGCGAAATGCTCTCACCAAGCAATACGCCAAACTGTTCGGCATGGAGAATGTCGAATTAGATTTTTCTGCTGACGCACTGTTGGAGCTGGCGGCGCAAGCACGCAAAAAAGGCACCGGCGCCCGTGCGCTGCGCGCCTTGCTCGAAAAATTGATGCTCGATGTCATGTACGACATTCCCGGCAACGAAGAAATCATTGGCGTGCGTGTCACCAAGTCCGCAGTGCAAGGCAAGACTCGGTTGACCATCCGTCGTAAACCCAAACAGGCCGCAGCCTAAACCGCAGTGCTGGCTTGCTGCGGCAGCCGTTTTCCACTAGTTTCCCGTGCTCATGTCCGACTCAATCAACACGCATATCGCCCATCACGTGCGCGCCATCCCACGCTCGGGCATCCGCGAGTTTTTTGATTTGGTGCAGGGACAAAAGGACATCATTTCACTGGGCGTCGGCGAGCCGGACTTCGTCACGCCGTGGCACATTCGCGAGTCGGCCATCTACGCGCTCGAACGCGGCAAAACCAGTTACACATCGAACCTCGGTCTGTTGAGCTTGCGCGAGGAAATCAGCCGACATCTGGCCAAGCATTTTGATGTCCACTACGACGCAAAAAACCAGATTCTGATCGCCGTTGGCGTGAGTGAAGCACTCGATTTGGCGCTGCGCGCACTCATCAATCCCGGTGACGAAATCCTTTATCACGAGCCGTGCTACGTGAGCTATTCGCCGAGCATCGCGCTTGCTCACGGCAAGCCCGTCGCCATCGAATGCACTGCGGCCACGGAATTCGCCGTCACCGCCGAAGCCATTGAAAAAGCAATCACACCGCGCAGCAAGGTGTTGATTCTGAATTTTCCGACCAACCCCACCGGCGGCACGATGACTCGCAGTGAGCTGGAGAAAATCGCCGCTGTGGCGCAACGACACAATCTCGTGGTGCTCACAGACGAAATTTATGCCGAGCTGACTTTTGAAGGCGAGCACGTCTCCATCGCTTCGCTCCCAGGAATGGCCGTTCGCACGATTTTCCTGCACGGATTTTCGAAGGCTTATGCAATGACAGGCTTTCGCATCGGCTACGCCTGCGGGCCTGCGGAGTTGATCGAAGCGATGATGCGCATTCATCAATACTCGATGCTCTGCGCGAGCATCATCAGTCAGGAGGCCGCACTTGAAGCGTTGCGAAACGGGGCGACTGCCTGTTCATCGATGCGGGATCAGTACAAGCTACGGCGCAATTTCATCGTGAAGGCGTTCAACGAAATGGGTCTGTCATGTCACCTGCCGCGAGGTTCGTTTTACGCATTTCCCAGCATCAAGAAATGGGGGCTTAGCTCGAAGGAATTCGCATTGCGCCTATTGAATGAGGAGAAAGTAGCTGCCGTGCCGGGCAGCGCATTCGGATCAAGCGGCGAAGGTTACTTACGATGCTGCTTTGCGACGGATTTGAATCGTATCGAGATTGCCGCCGAACGGATGGCTCGCTTTGTCGGCCGATTGTAATAGAGAACAGCGTCGGCGCGACGATTATCAGAAGCCGATCTTTCAGGTCTTCCGGTCAAACAACTGGCGGATGATTTCCTCGATGGGCACTTCTTCGATGTCGATGTCTTTTACCGGGAACTCGTCGAGCAGCGCCTTGCAGACGGGAATGACTCGATCGCGTTTGACTCGCAGCTTCACGAGCGCGTTAGTCTGTTCCACAACTTCACCATAAGCGGCGAGTTTTTCGCTGCGACCTGACACTGAATCTGAATTGTCGAATTGTATGGTCACTCGTTTGTGATCGGCGAACCGGTCAACCACAGTGTCCAGTTGGCCATCGAAGAAGATTTTCCCGTGATCGACGATGATGACGCGATGGCAGAGCGACTGGATATCGGCCATGTAATGGCTCGTGAGCACGATGGTTGTCCCACGCTTGGAGTTTTCTTCCCTCAGAAAATCGCGGACAGTTTTTTGCGAGACGACGTCGAGTCCCAGTGTCGGTTCATCGAGAAAAAGTACTTTCGGCTCATGAAGCAGCGCGGCGATGAGTTCGAATTTCGCCCGTTCGCCGAGGGAAAGTTCGCGAACGGCGACGTCGAATTTATCCTCCACTTCGAGCAGGGCGGCCATCGATTCGGCGCGGGGTTTCCACCGACCTGCTGGAAGGTCGTAAATCTTCGCGTTCAACTCCATGGATTCGCGCGCGGGCAAATCCCACCAAAGCTGGTTTTTCTGGCCGAGCAACAGGGCGAATTGGCGCCGATAACTGTCCTCGCGAAGCCACGGTGTGTGTCCGAGAACGCGCGCTTCGCCTGCGGTGGGATGCAGGAGACCGGCGAGCATTTTCAGCGTGGTCGTTTTGCCCGCTCCATTCGGACCGAGGAATCCAACGAATTCGCCTGCCTCAATCTGAAAGGAGATGTCGCGGACAGCCCAAGTTTCCTCCAGCTTGCGGCGAAATAATCCCAGCAAACTGCCGCGCATCCCCGGCGCCTTTTTATAGGTCCGAAACGCTTTCGAGAGGCCCTGAACTTCTAGCACCGGCATGGTGGGCCGTGCTTGGTTCGCTCTCAGCGGAGCAGTTGTTTCTCGAGGTACTGGACAGTCTGCCGGACGTTCGGATCGATTTCCATACGATCCTTCACGAGCCGGCAGGCATGCAGCACTGTTCCGTGATCACGGCCACCAAAGGCGTCACCAATCGAGCTCAGTGAATGTTCGGTGAGATGGCGCGAAAGGTACATGGCGATCTGGCGCGGGAACGCGATGTTCTCCGGGCGACGTTTGCTGGTCATGTCCGAAAGGCGAATGTCGAATTGTTCAGCCACGCGCTTTTGGATGACGTCGATCGTGATGGTGTGCCGGCCTTCTTCTTGCAGCACTTCGCGAAGGAGATCCTCGACCATCTCGATCGAGACGGGCTTGCTGGTAAGATGCGCGTAGGAGGCGACGCGAATGAGAGCGCCTTCAAGTCGGCGGATGTTGGTGCGAATATGGTTGGCGAGGAACATGATGACTTCCTCGCTGAGTTGGACGCCGGTGGATTTGACCTTGTTCCGCAGAATCGCCAGACGCGTCTCGACATCGGGCGGCTGGACATCGGCGGTGAGTCCCCATTCAAATCGGCCGACCAATCGCTGCTCGACACCTTGAAGTTCATTCGGAGAACGATCGCTGGTGAGCACAATCTGTTTGTGCGCCTCGTGCAGCGCATTAAACGTGTGAAAGAATTCTTCCTGAATGCGTTCTTTGCCGCCGAGGAATTGGACGTCGTCGATGAGCAGCACATCTGTCTGGCGATACTTCTTGCGGAACTTGACGAGCTGATTGTCCTGAATGGCTGCGATGTATTCGTTGGTGAACTTTTCGCAGGAGAGATAGGAGACTTTCAGATTCTTCCGATGCTCCAAGATGTTCTGTCCGATCGCATGCAGCAAGTGCGTTTTGCCAAGTCCCGTGCCACCAAAAAGGAAAAGTGGATTGTAGGACTTGCCGGGGTTTTGAGCGACGGCCAACGCGGCGGCGTGAGCGAAGCTGTTCGTGCTGCCCACACAGAAGTTCGCGAAGGAATTGTTTGGGTTGAAAATATGATCACTGGAAATCTCACTCGCGCCGTTGCTGGATTTGGATTTCGGGCGGTCACCTGCGCGTTTGGCTGGTGCAGCGGCAACGGGGGCGGGAAGCGTGCTCGTTGCGGGCGCGGAACCCACTTTGAATTTGACCTGCAATTGACGTCCTGTGGAGTGAGTGAGCGAGTCCTGCAACAAAGCCAGATAATTATCCTTGAGCCAAACCTCGTTGAAGTCGTTCGGCACTTCCAATGTGATCGACGTCTGGTTCAGCACCACCGGCGTGATGGAGTGAAACCACAGATTGTAGGTCTCCGGTGTCAACACCGTGCGCAATTGCTTTTGTGTACGTTCCCAAACTTTATCCAATGGTGACTGCATGCTTTATCCTATCAGTTTACAGGTTTCAGATTTATTCACAGAACCATTTGGCGGCTGAAACACTCAGTCGCCAAACCAATCCCGCTGCCCAGCGTCTGCACCACCGGCCATCACTGGCACAGCGGCACAATCGACAGGCTGTTATTTCATTTCAAACACAGATTGTTTTCAATTCCACGACACATCGAGACAGCACTTCCTGCCATGAGGTTCACGGAAAACTTCGGACGGTTTACGTCCTGCAAAATTATCCAGCTAGAGCAACCTGTTAATAGTTGTTCACTCATTTTTCACACTCACTATTTTGGCGCTTGCCAACGTTATCTCCGCCTGCTTCGCAAGCAAAGTGCCCATCTTTTCTACACATCATAGTAGAGATGAAATTCGTACGGGTGCGGACGCAAACGGATGGCATCGTCTTCCTTCCGTTTGTGCTCAACCCACATCTCCAGAAAGTCGCTGGTGAACACACCGCCCTTGAGCAGGAAGGCGTGATCTTTTTCCAACTCATCCATCGCAGCCGAAAGACTTGATGGAACTTGAGGCACTTCTTTTAATTCTGCCGGCGTCAGATCGTAAAGATTTTTGTCCATCGGTTCGCCCGGATCCATCTTGTTCAAGATTCCATCCAGTCCCGCCATCAACAATGCTGTGTAGCAAAGATACGGATTGGCCGCTGGATCCGGCGGACGATACTCGATCCGCTTGGATTTTGGCGACTCGCTAAATGTGGGGATACGAATCGCTGCCGATCGGTTCCGTGCCGAATACGCCAAATTCACCGGCGCCTCGTATCCCGGCACGAGCCGCTTGTAACTGTTCGTTGTCGGATTGCAAATCGCGCACAGCGCCTTCGCGTGTTTGAGAATGCCGCCGATGTAATGCAGCGCCATCCGGCTCAATCCCGCATATTCCTTGCCCGCGAACAATGGCTTGCCACCTTTCCACAACGATTGGTGCGTGTGCATTCCCGATCCATTGTCGCCGTACAGCGGTTTCGGCATGAACGTCACCGTCTTTCCGTGTTTTTTGGCGACGTTTTTGATGATGTATTTATAGAGCATCATCGTGTCGGCAGTCTTCACCAGCGTGTCAAAACGGAAATCAATCTCCGCCTGCCCCGCTGTCGCCACTTCGTGATGCTGGCGCTCGATTTTGATGCCCAGCTCCTCCATCACCAGCACCATTTCCGTGCGCAAATCTTGTTGGGTGTCCACTGGCGGCACGGGGAAATAACCTTCCTTGTACCGGATTTTATTTGCCAAGTTCGGCGACTCATCTGCGCCCGAATTCCACGCCGCCTCCTCCGAGTTCACACTATAAAATGTCCCGTTCTGCCGGTGATCAAATCGGACGTCGTCAAAAATAAAAAACTCCGCTTCGGGACCGAACACCGCCGAATCCGCCAAGCCAGTCGAATTCAAATACGCTTCGCCACGCCGAGCAATCCCGCGCGGATCCCGATTATAGCCTTCACGCGTCCCCGTCTCGGCAATGGTGCAAATCAGTGAAAGTGTTGGCACCGCGCAGAATGGATCCACAAATGCCGTCGTCGGATCCGGTATCGCCAACATGTCCGATGATTCAATCGACTTCCAACCGCGGATCGATGACCCGTCAAAACCAAACCCCTCTGAAAATACCGCCACCGTCAACTCCGACACTGGAACGCTGAAGTGCTGCCAAGTCCCGAATGTGTCCACAAACTTCAAGTCCACCATCCGAACACCCTGTTCGCGCGCCAACTTCACCACGCTTTTTGCGTTGCTCATTCTGTCTCTCAATTCCGTTTGGGTGATTCGATCGAAGTCGTTGTTTGAGGTGAAATCACAACGCCCCATCGCCAGTCTCATCTGTCCGGATGCGCACTGCCATCTCAACCGAGCTGACAAATACTTTGCCATCTCCAATTTTTCCCGTGTGCGCCGCACCGCAAATCGCCTTCAGCGCTTCGGCCAGTCGTTCATCCGCCACCACAATCTCCAACTTCAGTTTGGGCAGAAAATCCACGTTGTACTCGCTGCCACGGTAAATCTCCGTGTGGCCCTTTTGCCGACCGAACCCTTTCACTTCCGTCACCGTCATTCCTTGAATGCCGATAGCGGTGAGCGCTTCTTTGACATCTTCGAGTTTGAACGGCTTGATAATGGCATCGATCTTCTTCATGGCTGGGTCGTGCCCTTAATGTTAACAACCGACCCATCGCTGTAAATAGGTTTTGGAAATTATATTTTTATCGCGCGGCTTGATTCGGAATTCAGTTTGACAATTTCAAAACGGATCATGGAATCCGATCTCTTTTTCCACATTGACGCCCCCCCGTATTCGGGCAATCTGAGCCACACTCAATACACATGAAAACACATCCACGCCTCACACTGGCCTCACTCGCGACCGCGTTCGTTGCGACATTGAGCACACTCAGCGCAGCGACCATCACCGTCGAATTCACCAACGCCGACAAAGAGGGCGTCGCGCCTTACACGGAAGTCAATGTCATGATTGTTCCTCCGGGCGCAAAAACGCTCGACGAAGCGATCAAATTCCAGTCGAAAGAAAAATCGTTCGTGAAGAAATTCGAAAACCTCAAAGAAGGTAGCTACGCCATCTTGATCTTCACAGGCAAAGAAGAGAACCGGACAGATGCCTCGCGTCCAGGCGCCTTCACGAAGATTGAACGCCTGAAAATCGAAACAGCGGAAAGTAACGAGAAAGTTTCAATCGCCTATTCTCCAGTCGATGTCACTCCGTTCAAAGGCGAGGCGAGCATCAAAGGCAGTGTGGTGGATCATCTCCAAAAACCCGCCGCTGGCATCAAACTGAAAGTCCGCGCCGTGACACCAGCGGGATACTTTCCCATCACTGAAGTCACCACCGATGCCGAAGGTAAATACGAAGCCAAAGGACTTGCCGAAGGCAAGAGCTACTCCGTAAGCGACGCCTCTGGGAAAAACCTCGCAGCGATCTCCACCGCCCGACCTCCGCAACCCATCACCCTTCCGCTTCAAGCCGGCGGCAAGGCTCCGGACATCGACTTCATCGTGCTGAAAGACGGCAAGACTCAGAAACTCTCCGATTTCAAAGGCAAAGTCGTCGTCATCGATTTCTGGGCCTCCTGGTGCGGACCCTGCCAAGCACCGATGGCGAAGATGCAAACCTTTCGAGAGAAACATCCCGAATGGGGTGACAAAGTCGTGCTCATGGCATTGAGCATCGATGACACCATCGACAAAGCGTCAACGCACCTCGGCAAGAATTCTTGGGACAAAACACACAACACTTGGGCTGGCGATGGCGGATTCAAATCCAAGCCACCCCAAGCCTACGCTGTTCGCGGCATTCCCTCTTGTTTCATCATCGATCAGGAAGGGAATATTTCCAGTGCCGGCCATCCTGCATCTTTGGACATTCCAAAACTCATCGACGTGCTCCTGTCCAAAAAACCATAATCAAAATTGATCACCACACGCCGTCCACATTCGGACGGCGTTTTTCTTATGAAACCATATCTCGCACTTATCGCCCTGCTCACATTTTCTGCATCTGGCGCACAGGTCATCGAAACTGACATCTGCGTCTTCGGCGGCACATCCGGCGGTATTGCCGCCGCAGTGCAGGCCTCGCGCATGGGCAAGTCTGTCGTCCTCATCGAGCCGACGAAGTACCTCGGCGGACTCACCACCGGCGGACTCGGCGCAACCGACATTGGCAACAAGGCCGCCGTCGGTGGCGTGTCGCGAGAATTCTATCACCGCCTTGCGCAGCACTACGCGAAGGATTCATCGTGGAATCTCGAGACCGCGCCCGACTACTTCGCCAAGCGCCGCGGCGGACAGGCCGGCGCAAGTTCGCTCGCGGGCGCGGATGCGACGATGTGGACGTTTGAGCCGCACGTCGCCGAGGCCACGTTCCTCGAAATGCTCCGCGAGGCGAAGATCCCCGTCCACACGCAGCAGCGCCTCGCCTCGGTGAAGAAATCCGGTGCGCGCATCTCTGAACTCGCCACTCAGTCCGGCAATATTTATCGCGCGAAGATGTTCATTGACGCCACCTACGAGGGCGACTTGCTCGCGAAGGCAGGCGTCAGCTACCACGTCGGCCGTGAGGCCAATCTCGTTTACGGCGAAACGCTCAACGGCATCCGCGCGCAGACGCCGCATCATCAATTCACCGTGCCAGTGGATCCGTTCAAGAAACCCAGCGATCCGGCGAGCGGCCTTCTCCCATTCATCCAATCTGGCGATGGTGGCAAACCCGGTGACGGCGACGCTCGTGTGCAGACCTACAACTATCGACTCTGTTTCACAACCAATCCCACCAATCGTTTGTCCGCATCGAAGCCCGCCACAATGTCGCAGCCGAAGTTCGACGCGCTGCTGAAGGCCGCGAACGGCCGCCTGCCTGTCTCGCCGCCAGCCGACTACGACTCCGCGAAATTCGAGCTGCTCGGTCGCTACTGCGTCGCGCTCGTCGCTGCGAACAAGCAGCCGCGACTGGCACAATTCTGGAACCCCATCTGGATGCCCAACCACAAAACGGACATCAACAACAACGGCGGATTCTCCACCGACTTCATCGGCGCGAACTGGGATTTTCCCGAGGCGAGCTACGAACGCCGCGAACAGATCTGCCGCGAGCACGAGGACTACATCCGCGGCTTCATCACCTTCATGGCCACCGACCCGCGCGTGCCCGACGACATGCGCCGCGAGATGCAATCGTGGGGGCCCGCGAAGGATGAGTTCACCGACACCGCTGGATGGCCGCGTGAACTCTATGTCCGCGAAGGCCGCCGCCTCGTCGGCGAAATCGTGATGACCGAAAGACATTGCCGCGCACAGGAAGTCGTCACCGACCCCGTGAGCCTCGCCGCCTACAACATGGATTCGCACAACTGCCAGCGCATCGTGAAAAACGGCCGCGTCGAAAACGAAGGCGACGTGCAAGTCGCACCGATGAAACCCTATCCCGTTTCCTACCGCGCCATCGTGCCCAAGCAGGCACAGTGCGAAAACCTGCTCGTGCCCGTGTGCCTCAGTTCGTCGCACATCGCCTACGGCAGCATCCGCATGGAACCCGTCTTCATGATCCTCGGCCAAAGCGCCGCGACCGCCGCTTCTCTCGCCATTGACGGCAACGTCCCCGTGCAAAAAGTGAACTATGAAAAACTCCGCGCGCGCTTACTCGCCGACAAACAAGTCCTCGAATGGAAAGGCGCCGTAACGGCGGGCGCAGGCGGCGGCAAGCTCGACGTGAAATTGGACGGCATCATCCTCGACGACGCCGACGCGAAGCAGACCGGCGACTGGCAGCACTCCGCCTCCGTCGCCTATCGCGTCGGCACCGGCTACCTGCACGACGGCAACCTGAACAAAGGCGCAATGACGCTCACCTTCACGCCCAACATCAAGGAAGCCGGCGAATACGAAATCATCTTGCTCAGCACTCCGAACCCGAATCGCGCCAGCAACGTCCCCGTGACCATCCTTGTTTCCGGTGGCGAAACAAAAACGGTGACCGTGAATGAGCGGACGCAACCCCTACTTGTACTCGGCAAATTCCAACTTCCAGTTGGCAAACAGACCACCGTGACCGTCTCGAACAAAGGCACCGATGGCCACGTGGTCGTGGACGGAGCGCAATTCATCCGCAAACGCTAAGTCATAATCGAATTCCCTTGATGCAGTCGCCGGCAACGCTTCAATCAGCGGTGTGGGGATCACGCCGCAACAATTTGCCCAGTTATCACATCGCCTGACCAAACGTCAGCCTGTTCCCGTGATTCTTCCCAGCCATACTCCGGCTGATACCATCACGATTTTGGGCATCGACCCGTCTCTTCGCGGAACTGGTTACGGAATCATTCGCACCACTCGGCCCATGCCAACCACACTCGCGCACGGCACCATCCATTGCCCTGCCAGTTGGATTCGTTCGCGCTGCCTCGGGACTATTTCAGAAAAGTTGCGCGCACTGACACAAACATACTCGCCGACAGTCTGTGCCATCGAAGGTTTGTTTTTCGCTCAAAACATGAAGACCGCTTTGATTATGGGCGAAGCGCGTGGCGCCGCGATTGCCGCAGTCGCCACGACAGGAATCAACCTCTTTGAGATCGCCCCGCGCAAAGTGAAACAAGCCATCGTCGGATATGGTGGCGCACAGAAATCCGCCGTCGCAAAGATGGTGCAACGGATGCTCGGCCTCGCTGAATTGCCAGAGCCGGACGCCGCAGACGCCCTCGCCATCGCCCTCGCCTTTGCTCATGAACAGAGCAGGCAAACGCTGATCAAACAGAAAAGGATTTGATTATGCAGTTCACACGCCGCTAGTTTCTCAGACGGAGATGATCACTTTCCTGCATGGCAAATTGACCGATGTGCTCCCGACACAAGTCACGGTAGATGTCGGCGGCGTCGGTTACGAAGTGCTCTTGCCACTTTCCTCGTTCGATAAACTGCCGGCGCCCGGTTCTGAAGTGAAGCTGCTCACTCACTTGGTCGTGCGCGAAGATGCGCATGTCCTCTTCGGATTCATGACGGCGGCCGAGCGCGATCTCTTTCGCCTGCTCATCAACAACGTCAGCGGCATCGGCCCAAAGACAGCTTTGAACGCGCTCAGCGGCATTTCTGTTTCCGCATTCCGACTGGCAGTGGCCAGCGGCGACGTGAGATCCCTTTCGCAGATATCTGGTGTCGGGAAAAAAACTGCCGAGCGAATTGTCGTCGAGCTGAAAGACAAGATGGGGATGATTGCCACACCGACAATGGGAACAGCCGCCCAGCCGCTCGACGCCGATGAATCGAAGTTGAACGACGCCACAGCCGCGCTGGTCGCCTTGGGGTACAAGTTCAACGATGCGCACGACACGATCCGAGCCGCCATCGCCGTGCTCGGACCGAAAGCCGGAGTCGATCAGCTTGTCCGTGCTGCGCTGAAAAAAGCTTCGTGATGGAACCCGGCAACACGACAAACGCAATTGCTCATGGCGCCATCACGCCGAAGCCATTGAAATGGCGGGCACGCATCATTGCCCGACTCGTTCATATTCTCACCAAACTCATCGCCGCCACCATCCGGTTTGAGACGCGCGATCCATCCGGTTACCTGCGCAACAGCACGGCCACCCCTGCCATCATTGCTATCTGGCACAATCGCCTCGCGCTCTCGATCTCGATTTACGCCAAAGTAATTCAAGCCACACGTTCGGACCGGCGAATGGCCGCACTCGTGAGTGCCAGTCGTGACGGAACCTTTCTCTCACGCATCATCGAATTATCCGGCGGACAACCGGTGCGTGGCTCCTCAAGTCGGCGTGGCGCGCAGGCATTTCTCGAGCTGACAACTTGGGCACATCGCGGCCTGGATCTAGCCATCACGCCGGATGGCCCGCGCGGGCCGCGGTACCAAGCGCGGGCGGGAACCATCGTTCTCGCGCAAGTCACCGGACTGGCCATCGTGCCTCTCGCCGTCTCACTTCCGTGGAAGTTTGAACTTCGCAGTTGGGATCGATTCCAAATTCCCCTTCCCTTCGGCAAGTGCATTGTCACCGTTGGCGAACCTATCCGCGTCTCGCGCGACGCCACGGATGAACAGCGGGAATTGATCCGGCAGGAATTGGAAAGAAGTTTGAACGCAGCTCAGTGAGTCTGCCCGAATTTTTGGGCGCGATAAAAATCCCTGCGCTGCTGCACCGCCAGCACATAGCGTTTCGTGCCCGGAAAAGTCATCCCCGCCATGAAGGCACTGCTGTTGGTTGCCGCGCTGTCTTTGTTCCATTGCAGCACATGTGACCGGCCGGCGTTGTAATCAGCCAATGCGTATGCCGCAGGATTGTCCGTGTGAGAATATCGCCGCGACAATTTTGCCAGATACCAAGTGCCCGCCGATGTGTTCGTGCCCGCGTTCAGCAAGTGATCGAAAGAAAACCCAACGATCTTTTCTGCTTCGGCCCATTCTCGCGCGGCGGGTTCTCGAATTTGCATCAAACCCAACTCGCCCGCTTTGCCGCGGACTCCAGCCTTGAAACTGCTCTCCCGCCACACGACCGCCTTCACCAATGCAGGCTCAACATTGTATCGTTTCGCCGCCGCCAGAATCACTTCGTCATGACGCGCCTGTTGCCAATGCCTAACCCACCAAATTCCGGCGATGACATCCGTGATGATCACCACCACTGCAATCCAAAGCCAGCGACCGCGCATGAGTGAGGTTTGTAAATTGCGTTGGCAGCGCAGTCGAGATTTGTTGCTGTTAATTGTTTGCCGTGGACGCGCGCCGCCGCCAATCGGACGCTGTTGCGGTGTTTGCGCGTGTCACACTGGAGATGGCGCTCCGCAAGGAGTATGACTATCTCATCCCACCGGAGCTGGCTGATCGCATTGAGATCGGCACGCGTGTGCAGGTTCCCTTTGGGGCGCGACAAGTGTTGGGCTGTGTCACCGCATTGGCCGATGTCTCCACTCATCCCGCGCCGAAACCCATTTCCAAAGTGATCGGTGCGCAATCGTTCGTCACACCGAAGATACTCGCGCTGTCCCGCTGGATGGCCGAATACTATTGTTGCGCGCCGGAGACCGCGCTCAAAAGCGTCCTGCCCGAAGCCGTGCGGCGCGAAAAAGACGGCTGGCGCGAACGTTTGTTTGTCCGACTGGCTGCCAACATCAGTGAGCTTCCCAATCTCACCGCAATCCAGAAAACCGTGTACTCCCTTTTACTGGAACGGCGCGAGTTGCCACTTCAGGAATTTCTCAAGCTCGCCAAGACGACTGCTGCGACCGTTCGTCGCCTCGAAGGGAAAGGCATACTCATCATCTCATCGCAAATCTCCGAGCGCGACCCATACGCCAACGAAGAAATCCTGCCAACGCAACCGTTGGAATTAAACACTGAACAGCAAACCGCACTCACCGCCATCCTATCGGCCAGCAGCGGAATCAAAGATTCGCACCGGACATTTCTACTCCACGGCGTGACCGGCAGCGGCAAAACGGAAGTGTATCTACAAGCCATCGCACACGCGCTCGAACTCGGGAAAGGAGCCATCGTGCTTGTGCCGGAGATTTCGCTCACGCCGCAAACAGTCGAACGATTCAAGGCGCGATTCAGCACCGGCAGGCTGCGTACGGAAGTAGCCGTGCTGCACAGTCATCTCTCCGCTGGCGAACGACACGATGAATGGCACAAGATTCGCCGAGGCCGGGCGCGGATTGTCATCGGCGCGCGTTCGGCGATTTTCTCGCCTGTCGAACCGCTGGGCATCATCATTGTCGACGAAGAACACGAACCTTCCTACAAACAGGAAGAGTCGCCGCGCTATCACGCGCGTGATGTGGCCGTCTGGCGGGGCACGCAGGAAAAAGCGCCCGTCGTGCTCGGCTCTGCCACGCCTTCGATGGAGAGTTATCACAACGCTCGAACCGGCAAATACCAACTGCTGGACATGCCCACGCGAGTGGACGACAAGAAAATGCCATTGGTGCGCGTGATCGATATGCGACAGGAAACGCGCCAAGAAAAGGGCACGCCTTTTTTTTCACAACGACTGCGCGACGCGATCACGCTTCGAATCGAACGCAGCGAGCAGGTCATCCTCTTCCTGAACCGGCGCGGATTTGCCACGCAGTTGCAATGTCCCAAATGCGGATTTGTGGCTGAGTGCCCGCATTGCAGTCTCTCGCTCACGTATCATCGTCGTGAACAACAAATCCGCTGCCACATCTGCGCACATCAACAGCCCGCACCAGCGACCTGTCCCAAGTGCGCGAATCCCGCCATCCGTTACTCGGGACTCGGCACGGAACGGGTCGAGGACGTGCTGGGGAAATTGTTCCCGAAAGCGCGACTGGCCCGGATGGATTCGGACACACTCAAACGAAAAGAGGACTATCGCACAATCCTCGGAGATTTTCGGAAAGGCAAAATCGACATTCTTGTTGGCACGCAGATGATTGCCAAGGGTCTTCATTTTCCAAACGTCACACTGGTCGGAATCATCTACGCCGACCAGTCGCTGCATCTGGCGGATTTCCGCGCTGGCGAACGGACATTCCAATTGCTCACGCAAGTGGCTGGTCGTGCAGGCCGTGGCGATGTCGAGGGCGAAGTGATCGTGCAAACATTCACGCCGTTTCATCCGGCAATCCAGTTTGCCCGCCGACACGATTTCGCCGGATTTTACGATCAGGAAATTGATTTTCGAATGCAGTTGAAATACCCACCTGCCAGCCGAGTGGCGCTATTCACTTTGCGCGGGCGCAACGATGAACTCGTGGCACTCACCGCCCAGCACTTGCGGAAGCAATTGGAGAAGGCGCTCACAAAGATAGGCGACCTCATCATTGCCGGACCAGCACCGGCGCCATTGCCCCGGGCGGAGACTTTTTACCGGCACCAAATCATGCTTCGCACGGCAAAGATGAGTCCGTTGAGCCGACAGCTCTCCAGCCTGCTTTTGGAATTGGATTTACCAGGTGACGTTCAATTGAAGTTGGACATCGACCCTGCAAATCTGTTTTGACCATGACGTCTGATCCAATCATTCGCCCGCGATTTCTGGTGGTGATTCCCGCCTACAATGAGGAGGCGCGCATTGGCCCCGTTCTCCGCAAATTCGCGACCCAACTGCGCGCGCATTACTTTGGGCCGTTCCGAATTCTGGTGGTGCTCAACGGTTGTCGCGACCGGACTGAAGACGTCGTACGATCGGCTGCGGCAGAATTCACCGAGATTGAACTGCTCGTGTTCCATGGCCCCATCGGCAAAGGCGGCGCTCTCATCGAAGGATTCAAACAGGCAGGCAACGCTGAACTCGTCGCGTATGTCGATGCCGATGGCGCCACCGGCCCCGATGCACTGATCAAGCTCGTGGATGAATTGCGCAATGCCGACTGTGTGATCGGCTCGCGCTGGCTGCCCGGCTCCGTGCTGCATCAAAGCCAGACTCGCATGCGTAAAATCATGAGCCGTTCCTTCCACACCATTGTCGAAGGCTTTTTCTGGATGGGGATCAAGGATACGCAATGTCCGGCGAAAGTGTTGAGTCGCGCGGCGCTGGACAAAGTGATCGATTCCCTCCGCATCGCCGATCTCGCGTTTGATGTGAACCTGCTCGTCGCGTTGCATCGTGCGGGCTTGAGTGTCCGCGAAGTGCCGATCGAATGGACTGACCAAGCCGGATCAAAAGTCACGGCGAGCCTGTGGCGATCGTCTTTGGTGATGTTCCTCTCCGTGCTGCGGCTCCGGCTGATCTACTCGCCATTTCACCGATTGCTCAGGCTGCTCCGACCGCTGGAGACGTGGCTGTATCTGCGCCTGCACGCCCCGCCGCCGCGTTCCGTTTTGGCAGATTCAGAAAGAAAATCGCCAGCCCCAGATAGAATACATTAACCGCGCCCAACTGAGCTGCGATCAAATCGTATTCCACAGGCGCGCGCGTCGCCAGCTTTTGGCAGAGGTAATCCATCATGAAATAGGCGACCACGCTCAATCCACCAAGCCACGGCACGATGCGATAATCGCGCAGCGCGAGCAGGTAATTTACCAAAGCGCCAGCGAACACAAGCGGCACCATCGCCAGAGCGAGCTTTGGAATGAGCGGTGCGATGAAGAGATATTCCGGTTTGAATCGTGCGATACGCAATGGCAATTCCGGCCAGAGCCAAAGCCCGCCCACCATCAGCACGCAACCGGCACCAGTCATCAACAACGTCTGTTTCAGAATCGACATCGCCTCGGCACGGCTTCCGGCTCGGACAATTTTGGGGAACATGACGCCGATCAACGGCCCCAATAACATTGGAAGGACGCGACCGACCGTACTCGCGGCGGCATAAAGTCCTGCGTCCTTCTCAGTGAAATGTTGCTTCACAATGATCATGTCCATTCCGAAAAGGAATACTCCGGCACCCGCACCGACCGATAATGGCAGCAGATCTCGAAACCAGCTTTTCCAATCAACTTCCACAGCCATCGCTGAAACACGCGGAAGCGCGAACCATGCGATGGCCGCTGCAGCGAAAAACCCCGCAACGACTCCAGTCATCCCCGCCGCAGCAGACTTTGAAAAATACAGGATCGCCACAGCTGCCACGACGAGCCGGACTGTGCCATTCAACAAGAAGATCGCGCCGAGGACTCCGAACGATTGTCGCCCTTGCAATTCACCGCCGAGAATGGGAACCAACACCGCAAACATACCTGCGACCCAAACCCACATGGCCACCATGGGACTGATGCGCAAGTGCTCGCAGATGGGTTTTGCACCCAGCACAGCGACCAGTGCCAGTGCAGCCCAGAATAAAAAGACCCGGCCAAGCAGCCCATTGCGCAGCGCAGAAAAAGCGATCTCATCCGAACCCGTTCGCACGGCGGCGGCGCGCTGAGCCATCACAGTCTGCAAACCAAGCGCGGGCCACGAAATCATTTCAACCAGCCGGATGCCTGCAGTGAACTCCCCGTATAGTTCTGGTCCGAGTCGCTGCGCAAAAAGATGAACAAGATAACAAGCCATCCCGCCCGCGAATGAAGCGATGCTGATCCAAGCGCCTTGCTGGAAAAGTGCCGATTTGAAAATATTCGTCACGATTGTTTCCGCCCGACGATGTTGGTGTAACGGCGGCCTTGAAATCGGGCGATCAGATTCTCGTCATCCGTCAGCGGCACGAGCTGGCCAAGAGATTTGATTTCAAAAAGGTCGAGGCCGAAGCTGCGCAGTTTTTCAAGTAATGCTTTGGGATCGGTGCCGGCTTGACGCAGACCGTGCGGCCAAAACTCAGCCAACAAGGTGAGTTTCGGCGAGCGGCGGATGGTTTTTTCAAGACCGTCGATGACTCCACCCTCGGCGCCTTGTACATCAATCTTGATGAGGTCGAGTTGCTCGATGCCGAGTCCAGCGAGCAGATCATCTGCCGGTGCAGTCTCGACTTCGACACTTGGCCAGGATGGATCGGGCTGATAGAGGCGATTGTCCCCACGATTTTCTGGCGAGATGTAGAGTTTAAATCGGCCGCGACTGGCGGCAGCGGCGGTTGTCAGGCACACCACATTGACCGCTTCGTTGGCTGCGACAGTTTGTTTCAGAAAACCGTGACTCTCTGGATCGGGTTCGAGTGCGACGATTTTACCTGTCGGCCCGATGCGCCGTGCGGCGAGCGCAGTGTAGAAACCGACATTGGCGCCGACATCGAGAAAGTTCATTCCTGAGCAGCAAGCGGATTGGAAAAATGCCAGCTCAGTGCGCTCGTACACGCGAAAGAAAAGTGCGCCGGACACAACGGGGTCGCGCGGATTGATGACGATGACGGCATCACCGTATTGCACGGTGCGCGGCAAGATGAGCCTGATGATCCCATTGGTGATTTGGCGGAGTGGCCAAGGGCGGAGCAGATAGCAGTAAATGAATTCGGCGATCATCGGAGTTCAAACGCCGTGTGACTCGCGGAACCACGCTACGAAACGACGGATACCTTCCTCGATTTTGATCTGCGGATTGTAGCCAAGGAGTCGCTGCGCTTTTGTGATATTGGCAAATGTGGTGGGCACATCGCCGGGCTGCATTGGCTGGCGATCGATCACGGCTTTGCGCCCGAGTTCCTTTTCCAAAAGCGCAATCATGAAATCGAGTTTCACGGGCTGCGATTCACCAAGGTTGATGATCTCGTAGCCCAACTCGCGATTCGTGGCGGCGATGACGCCATCCACTGTGTCGTCCACATAAGTGTAGTCGCGCGAAGTAGAGCCATCGCCGAAAACGGGAATCGGTTTGCCAGCGGCGATCAGCTTGCAGAATTTGTATATGGCCAGATCCGGTCGCTGACGCGGTCCGTACACAGTGAAAAACCGCAGCACTCCAATATCCATTCCATAGATGTGATGGTAGACATGCCCGAGTGATTCGCACGCGAGCTTGGTTGAGGCATACGGCGAGATGGCCGTGAAAATCGGGTCGTCCTCGGAGAATGGCAGTTTTGAATTGGTGCCGTAGACCGATGAAGTGGAGGCGATGGTGATCTTCTTCACGCCGCATCGCCGCGCTGCTTCGAGCAAGTTCACAGTGCCTTCAACATTCACGCGCGCGTAAAGGACGGGGTTGATGAGGCTCGGTCGCACACCGGCACGAGCTGCGAGATGGATGATCTGATCGAATTTACCACTGGCAAAAAGTGTGTCCACTGCTGCGCGATCGGTGATGTCGCCGTGGATAAAAGTAAACGGTTTGGAGAGCGACTGAAGATGGTGCAAGCGCCCCTGCTTGATGGCCGGATCGTAAAAATCGTTCAGGTCATCGATTGTCCAGACCGTGTGCCCCTGCAAAAGCAGCCGTTCACACACATGGGAACCGATGAAACCCACGCCGCCTGTCACGAGAATCGTCACGTGTGGACGCTAACAAACGCTGCGGCAAGCTGTCGAGGCGCGAGCGGAATAGTGTTCGCTTGAATCTTGGAAGAACACCCAGCATCATCGCCGCGTGAACGATACGGCATTGTTGAAATTTGATTTGGACGGCATTCCGAAAGTGAAGAGCGGAAAGGTTCGCGAGGTGTTCGATCTCGGCGACCATTTTCTGTTTGTGGCCACCGATCGCATCTCAGCCTTCGACTGCGTGATGCCCAATGGAATCCCACGAAAAGGGGAAATGCTGACGCAGATCTCGCATTTCTGGTTTGATCAGTTGGAAAGGATCGTTCCGAATCATCGCGTCCATACTGACAACACCCTACCCGCGCAACTCGCCGGCCATGCTGACACTCTTGCACGCCGCAGTATGGTGGTGAAGAAAGCCAAGCCGCTGTCCATCGAATGTATCGTTCGCGGCTATCTGTCCGGCTCCGGCTGGAAAGAATACAAGAAACAGGGAACCGTTTGCGGAATCCAACTTCCCGCAGGATTGCGCGAGTCGGATGAATTGCCCGAACCGATTTTTACACCTTCCACCAAAGCCGACACCGGCCACGACGAAAACATTTCATTCGATCAGGCAGTGATAATTGAAGGTGCGAGTGTGACTGAAAAAGTGCGTGAACTGAGCCTGCGCATCTACAAACAAGCGCGCGATTACGCCCGCCAACGTGGCATCATCATCGCCGACACCAAATTCGAATTCGGCAAGTTCGGTGACGAACTATTGTTGATTGACGAAGTGCTGACGCCTGATTCCTCGCGGTTCTGGCCAGCAGCCCAGTACAAGCCCGGCAGTGGTCAGCCGAGTTTTGACAAACAAATCGTGCGCGATTATCTCGAGACACTTGCGTGGGACAAAACTCCGCCAGCCCCCGCGCTGCCGCCAGAAATTGTGTTCAAGACGCAAGCAAAGTATCTGGAAGGCTACCGACTGCTGACGGGCCGCGACCTGTGAATCGTTCTTAGTTGAAGGCAGCTTTGGTTTCACACAGCCTCCCGAGCGAGTGAGGCTGGTTTTTCTCTGGCGATTTCGTGGGCGTACCCTTGGTGCGTGCGCGGCGGATTGTTTGTTTGGGGACCAAGCGAGGGAATCATGAGACCACTCGAAGGAAGTTTTAAAGCCAGCGTGCTCGATCTCGGATTGATCTATAATTTTGGTCGTGGGAGGGCGAAGTAACCCGGCACAATGGCTGGATGATGCAAGCGCTTGTCGAAGATTTTCTGCAGCATCTTCGGCACGAACGTGGAAATGCCGAACACACGCAACGCACTTACTCGGCGTTGCTGCTGCGCTTCACGGGCTGGGCCAGGCTCAATGGACTTCTGAATTGGAGCGATGTCCGACTGAAACATCTGACTTCTTTTTTGGATCATGAACGCAATCGCAAACTCGGGAAACCGCGCGCCAGCTCGGTGAGCCGACTCAGTTCTGAAAGTGTTTATCTGCAGATCGCCGCTTTGCGGGCTCTGTACAATTTCGCCGAACGTGAAGGTTTTCTCAAAGACAACGTGGCGCAACATCTCTCGCTGCCCAAACGCTGGAAGCGCCTTCCGAAATCGCTCAGTGCGGACGATGTCACGAAACTGCTGCAGCCGATCAAGCCGGAGACTCCCGCTTCGTTGTGTGATCAAGCGGTGATGGAATTGGCGTATGCGAGCGGGTTGCGGCTGGCCGAACTTCGCGCGGTCCGACTCGAACAACTGCATCTTGAAGCGGGTTTCATCAATATCATCGGCAAAGGAAACAAGGAGCGCATCGTTCCCGTGGGGCGCACAGCCATCGCCGCCATCCATCGTTTCATCAAATCGGGCAGGCCGAAACTGGTTCGGCCCAAATCACCTTCCACAGTTTTTCTCACCAAGCGAGGCACGGCGTTCGCGCATGTCACACTTTGGTTGCGAATCAAGCAACGCGTGCGGCTCGCGGGCATCGCTCGCAATATCACTCCGCACATGTTGCGACATAGTTTCGCCACGCACTTGCTAGAAAATGGAGCGGACCTGCGAGTGATTCAGGAATTGCTCGGCCACGCCACAATCAGCACGACGGAAGTGTACACGCATGTCACAGGAAAACGGTTGAAGGATGTGCACTCGAAGTTTCATCCGCGCCGCTGATACCGGGGTGACTCCTCAGCAATGCTCGATCACTGCGGCGACAATTCTGTCTTGATCCGACTCCGAAAGAAAAGGGTGCATTGGCAGGCTGATGACTTCGCGCGAGGCGTTTTCGGACGCCGGAAAATCTCCGACCTTGTATCCGAGCGAATTGAACACCGGCTGCTCATGCAAACATTTCGGATAATATTGGGCTGTGGGAATTCCTTTGGACTTCAGTGCCTGCCCGAGCGCGTCGCGACTCGGAAATCGGATTGTGTATTGGGCGTACACATGCGTGTTGCCAGCCACTACTTCAGGCACTGTGCAATGGCCGCGCAGCAACTCCGTGTAGCGCGCACCGATTCGCTGCCGAGCCTGCACTTCCATTTCGAAGTGCGGGAATTTTGCCAGCAACACGGCTGCTTGAAGTGTGTCGAATCGACCATTCATGCCCAGTAAAGAATGGTGGTGCCGCTGCAACCCGCCGTGCGAACGAATGGCTCGCATCTTGTCCGCTAAAGCATCATCACTCACGAACAACGCGCCGCCATCTCCGTAACAACCGAAGGGTTTGGCTGGAAAAAAACTGGTGCTCGCGATGGGTGTCACTCCACCACTGCGCTTCCCGTTTTGTGTAGCGCCAAAACTCTGTGCGGCATCCTCGATCACCGCCATTCCGTGCTTGGCGGCAATGGCGTTGATGGCGGCGTAATCGGGCATCTGACCAAACAGGCTCACCGGAATGATCGCCTTCGTGCGGGGTGTGATGGCCGATGAAATCTGGCTGACATTGATGTTGTAGGAGGCTGGATCAATGTCCACGAAGACTGTTTTGGCGCCGACGAGAGCAATCACTTCTGCGGTGCTGATCCAAGTGAATGGCACGGTGATGACTTCGTCTCCGGGGCCGATGCCGAGTGCGCGCAACGCGATTTCGAGGCTGTCGGTTCCGCTGGTGACGGTGATGCAATGTGGACTGCCAACGTAGCTGGCAAGTGTCTGCTCCAATTCCATGATCTCCGGCCCCATGATGTATTGGCCGTGATCGAGCACTCGCTGCATACGCAAGTCCACTTCGGTTTTGTAGAGCCGATATTGTGTTTTGAGGTCGATAAATTCGATCATGGGGGAATGAGCTCCATCAGCTACGCCTCTGAATCTGGCAGTAAATCAGGCTCGATGCAATCTGTAGAAACTCCGAAGGCGACTATGGAAATGAATTGGAGCCAAAGAAAAACGGGACTGACCTTTCGGCCAGCCCCGTTGAAGTTTCAACCTTGAAGGTTGCTTTGAATTACATGCCCATGCCGTGATCGTGATCACCGCCGGGTGCCGCCTTTTCCTTTTCAGGAATATCGGTAATGAGGCACTCGGTCGTCAGAAGCAGTGCCGCGATGGACGCTGCGTTCTGCAGTGCGCAGCGTGTGACCTTCTTCGGATCAACAACGCCAGCCTTGACGAGGTCAACAAATTCGCCCGATGCGACGTTGTACCCAAAGTTGCCTTTGAGCTTCTTGACCTCTTGAACGATGATCGAACCTTCGACTCCAGCGTTAGCCGCGAGTGCGCGCAAGGGCGATTCAACGGCACGTCGGATGATGTCCACACCGATCTGCTCGTCGCCATGAAGCTTGAGCTTCTCGATGGCAGGCAATGTGCGAATCAACGCAACGCCACCGCCAGGAACGATGCCCTCTTCCACTGCGGCGCGAGTAGCGTGCAGCGCGTCTTCGACGCGAGCCTTCTTTTCCTTCATCTCGGACTCGGTTGCAGCACCGACGTTGATCACTGCCACACCGCCGGCGAGCTTGGCCAGACGTTCTTGCAGCTTTTCCTTGTCGTAATCCGAGGTTGTTTCCTCGATATGACGGCGGATCTGTTCGATACGACCTTTGATCTCAGCGTTCTTGCCTGAGCCATCGATGATCGTGCAGTTTTCCTTTTCGATCAGGATGGTCTTGGCATGGCCGAGGTCATCCAGCGTCAGGTTTTCAATCTTGATTCCGAGGTCGTCGGTGATGCATTTGCCACCGGTGAGGATGGCGATGTCTTCCAGAAGTGCCTTGCGACGATCGCCAAAGCCGGGCGCCTTGACTGCGCAGACTTTGATGACGCCACGAATCTTGTTCACCACGAGGGTGGCCAAAGCTTCGCCTTCGAGATCTTCGGCGATGATGAGCAGCGGCTTGTTGCCGGCCGTCACGACCTTTTCGAGGATCGGCTGAATGTCCTTCACGCTTCCGATTTTCTTTTCATAAATCAGAATGTGAGCATCCGTGAGTTTGCACTCCATCGTGTCGGTGTCGGTGATGAAGTACGGCGAGAGGTAACCCTTGTCGAACTGCATGCCCTCGACGACATCGAGAGTGGTGTCGATCGAGCGAGCTTCCTCAACCGTGATCGTGCCGTCCTTGCCGACTTTGTCCATGGCCTCAGCGATGATCTCGCCGATGTTGTGATCCCAGTTGGCAGAGACCGTCGCGACCTGCTTGATCTCTTCCTTTTCCTTCACCTTCTTGGCAATCCGGTCCAGCTCTTCAACAGCGGCGTCGACCGCTTTCTGAATTCCGCGCTGGATGCTGATCGGGCTGGCTCCCGAGGTGACGTGCTTGAGACCTTCGCGATAGATGGACTCGGCGAGCACGGTGGCCGTGGTGGTGCCGTCACCCGCGGTATCGCTGGTTCTGCTGGCGACCTCGCGCACCATTTGTGCACCCATGTTCTCGAACGAACATTCGAGTTCAATTTCCTTGGCCACAGTCACGCCGTCTTTGGTGACGGTAGGTGAGCCAAATTTCTTGTCGATGACCACATTCCGGCCTTTAGGCCCGAGCGTGGCGGCGACTGCCTTGGATAGTTTCTCGACGCCCCTGAGCAATAGCTGCCGGGCCGCTTCGTCAAATACCAAATGTTTTGCTGCCATAATTATTTCTTAGATTTTGTTACAGTTTTTTGGATTAACCGATGACAGCGAGAATATCGTCCGAGTTAAGGATTTTGTATTCTTTGCCGTCAATTTTGATTTCAGTGCCGCCATATTTGCTGACCAACACTCTATCGCCTTTGCTGACTTCAAACGGCACTTTCTTGCCGTTATCATCGGTCTTGCCCGTACCGAGGGCGACGACAATGCCTTCCTGCGGTTTTTCTTTTGCGCTATCGGGAATAATGATCCCGCCTTTCTTGACTGCAATCTCATCGACTGGTTCAACCAGAACTCGGTCACCGAGCGGTTTTAGTTTCAACGACATATTTTAGTTGTCTACTTTCTTGGGGTTTGCGTGATGAATCCCAGCCGCAACACTCATTGCGGGGAACCCATCACTTTTTCTTTTCGTCAACGACTTCGGCATCGATAATCGGGCCGTCGCCGTCTTTGGAATCTGCGCCGCCATTAGCGGGTTCACCCTTCGCGCTGGTCTGTTGTTCGCCAGCCTTGCTCGCGGCTGCTTTGTACATTTCAGCCGAGGCCGCATGCCAAATCTCTTCGAGCTTCTTTGAAGCACTCTTCAAAACCGCCACATCCGTTCCCTTCAAAGCTTCCTTGGCTTCGCCAGCGGCCTTCTCCAATTGCTCTTTCTGCTCAGCGGAAATTTTATCGGCACTGTCGCGCAACAATTTCTCCGTCCGATAAACCAAGCTGTCCAACTCGTTGCGCGTCTCAACTTCCTCGCGCTTCAAATTATCTTCCTCGGCGTGCGCATCGGCATCCTTGCGCATCTTCTCAATCTCTTCCTTTGAAAGTCCGCTGCCGGAAGTGATCGTGATTTTCTGTTCCTTGCCAGTGCCCAAATCTTTTGCCGACACGTTGATGATTCCATTCGCATCAATGTCAAATGCCACTTCGATTTTCGGCTCGCCCCTCGGCGCCGGCGGAATGCCGTCGAGCTTGAAATTTCCAATGCTCTTATTGTCGCGCGACATCGGCCGCTCGCCCTGCAAGACGATGATTTCAACTCCCGGCTGATTGTCGCTGTAAGTCGAGAATACCTGCGCCTTGCGTGTCGGAATCGTGGTGTTGCGAGTGATGATGGGCGTTGCGATTCCGCCAGCAGTCTCAATCGCCAGCGTCAATGGCGTGACATCCAAGAGCAATACATCTTTCACTTCTCCCTTGAGAACGCCGCCTTGAATCGCTGCGCCAACAGCAACCACTTCGTCCGGATTCACTCCTTGATGAGGCTGCTTGTTGACAATCAATTTGGAGGTTTCAACAACCCGAGGCATGCGAGTCATGCCGCCGACAAGAACCAGTTCATCAATTTCACCAACACCGAGTCCGGCGTCTTTGAGACAATTGCGAGTCGGAACTATCGTGCGCTCGAAAAGATCTTCGCAGAGCTGTTCCAATTTGGAACGCTTGAGCAATTGCCGAATGTGTTTTGGTCCGTTGGCATCGGCAGTGATAAATGGCAGGTTGATCTCGTATTCTTGAGAACTCGAAAGGGCGATTTTCGCCTTCTCCGCTTCTTCCTTGATTCGCTGCAGCGAATCAGGCTGCTTGCGCAGATCCATTCCCGACTCCGCCTTGAATTCCTGGATGACCCAATCGATGATCTTATTGTCCCAATCGTCACCACCCAAATGCGTGTCACCGTTGGTGGCCTTCACCTCGAACACACCGTCGCCAATCTCCAGCACAGAAATATCGAAGGTGCCACCACCAAGATCGTACACGGCAATCTTCTCATCCTTCTTCTTGTCGAGGCCGTAAGCCAGCGATGCCGCTGTCGGCTCATTGATAATCCGGAGCACTTCCAGACCAGCGATGCGCCCGGCGTCTTTGGTGGCCTGGCGCTGCGAGTCGTTAAAATATGCAGGCACTGTGATCACCGCCTGCGTGATTTTTTCATTCAACCGAATCTCGGCATCGGCCTTCAGCTTGGTTAGAATCATCGCCGATATTTCTGGCGGGCTGAATCGCTTCGGCTTCCCGTCAATCTCAACCTCCACATGCGCATCGCCATTTTCTGCCTTCACCACTTTGTACGGAACGCGTTTAAGCTCTTCCTGTACCTCATCAAATTTCCGCCCCATGAACCGCTTCACGGAATAAACGGTGTTCGTTGGGTTCGTCACACCTTGACGCTTGGCCGCCTCGCCAACGATGCGCTCGCCAGTTTTTGTGAAGGCCACCACAGACGGAGTCGTCCGCCGACCTTCTGAATTCTCCAACACAACCGGCTCGCCACCTTCCATGGCAGCCATGCACGAATTCGTCGTCCCTAAATCAATTCCAAGTACCTTTGCCATAAATCTGGCTACATAGAGCAAAGTCAGTGCCAATAGCGCGTGATTTCATAAAACCACTAACAACGAGGTGGTTATAAACAATACAATCCGGAATCCGATGATTGATTCAAGCCATATTGTCCCAATTATCAGCCCGGATGGCGACACACTGTCTCATATTGAATCCTGTTTTTGATGTCTGACAAGTGCCGTCAGAAGTTCTTGAGCAA
Organism: Akkermansia muciniphila; assembly: GCA_945903605.1. Lineage (GTDB taxonomy): Bacteria > Verrucomicrobiota > Verrucomicrobiia > Limisphaerales > UBA1100 > CAMDOH01. The sequence goes on along the minus strand of CAMDOH010000002.1, from coordinate 14,700 downwards.
GTCGTTTTGGCTTCTCGTTTAGGCCGGTGACGACATGTGTGATTCGACTTTCAGCGATCAATTCACCGCTGAAGTTGAAAATGCTGTGATGAAAAACTAACCGCACTTTTGTCAATTCGACCAACTGAACTTTGATGGTCAACTCGTCATCGTACCGAGCCGGACGATGATAACGAACATTACATTCCAAAACCGGAAAGATGCAGCCGCTGGATTGGAGGCAGGAGAGCGGATGGCCGATCGATCGGAAAAACTCACCACGAGCCGCCTCGAACAAATCGAGGTAGCGGGAATAATAAACGTGATTTCCCACCGTGCACTCGGCGTATGAAACGCGGTGACGAAACTGGAATGGCTCGCTCATCAACAAAGCCTAAATAATTCCTGCTGAGTTTCAACCCGAGACACCGGCTTGCATCGCTTCCCCATCGCGATAACATCCGGTTGTGGACTTGCAACAAGTCGCTGTATGGGTTGTCGTGACATTGACCGCCGCAATTTTTCTGTGGCGCGCACTGCGCTCTCGCAAAGTTGACTTCCACAAGTCGACTGGATGCGGATGCCCAAGCACTGAAAAAACTTCCGTTATCGTTTCAGGACGCAAAGGCGAAAGACCCACGATCAAAACACTCTAATTGTGCACAGAAGAATTTCAACACACACACTTGCCAGTTGCGCGCTCCTGTTTGCTGCGGTGCATCTCGAGCGAATGGCTGCCGCAGACAACATCGATCTGCGACTGAAGGATGGCACCGCGCTGGCGGAACGCATTCGGAATTTGCGCCCAACGGAGCAAGCCCAGATGACCGGCCTGCTGAAAACGCGCGATGTCAAAGGCCGACGCTTGGAATGGCGCGCAGAATTTCGCACTGAAGTCACGAAGACCAATTGGACCAGTTGGTACGGTGCCTTTCGCAATCCGAACATCAACGCGGCAACCGACACCATTGCCGTCACTCACGCTCCTCATTCGCCTGTTCGGTACCTCATCACAACGGCGATCGGAGAGCCCAAAAACCTTGCGGGCAATGCGGCCATGATTCCATTTGCTGAATCCGATTTTTGGCTGGCTGATCTTGGACTCGAGTTTTTCCAATGGCCGGAACAACGAGTGATCAAGCGGGAATTACGCCGTGGCGAAGCGTGCAACGTTCTCGAAAGCATCAACCCCAATCCGACTCGCGGCACTTACAAACGCGTTGTTTGCTGGATTGATAATGACACGCTCGGCGTGGTTCACGCCGATGCCTATGATCACCACGACAAATTGTTGAAGGAGTTTTCGCCGAAGCGATTCAAGAAAATCGAAGGGCAGTGGCAGTTGCAGGAAATGGAAATGCGAAATGTTCAGACCGACACGCGCACAGCGATTTTCTTCGATGTGAACGCGATCCCAAAACCTTAACCGGCGCTTACTTCACCAAGTTCAGCGCAACCTGCTCGAGAATTTCCGAGGCAACTGTCAAATCGGAATTTCTCCATTTGGAGCGCACTTGCACTGAAACCTGTGTGACGATGTCTTCAACCTTGATCACCTTTATGTTGACGTAGCGGGTATCGACACGGCCAGAAATCACGCCGGACACTCCATTGTCCTTCGTCACAATTCCGTGATGAGCCAGCGCCTTTTTTACTGCCTCGGTCACTTCGGCCACTGGCTTGTCATACCGGCGCGTGAGCGCATCTGTGCTCCATGGCGTCAGCGATAATTTGACATCTCCATCGTAGGAGGTGACGCATGCAGTGTTCAACGTGCAGAATCCAAGAATTAGAACGGCGAGTAACTGTTTCCTCATGGCGAGGCGAGGCAACCATAGCCACGCGGCACTATCAAGTCAGAAGCTTTGACATCCCACTTAGCGCGATAAGGCCACGATGTAGGACTTCACGCGCCCAGCCCGTTGATCATCACCGCGCCGCAAATAGATTTGGTGCAGGTTTGAACACATCCGCAACAAAATCCGCCTTGGGCTGGCCGGCATCAGAAACGCATCGTGAAATTCATAGCCTGCCTGTCGCAGATATTTAACGCAGTCGGCCTTGTGCAGTAATCGCCCCTGATGAAAGGCATCCATGTAAATATCGCCCGTGGCCGTCTGCATCCGGCACAAGAAATGGCCGGGCAATCCAATGCCAACGATGGGTAATTGCAATCGTCGCGACATCAGCAGGACCAGCACGCACAATGAGATGGGATTCCCGCGCCGCCGATCAATGACACGCGTGAGATAACTGTTCCTCGCGCCGTAATAATCTTTATCATCGCCCAAGAAACCCAATTCGCCAAAGAGCAATCCATTGATCCGTCCAAGCACCTCTTCAGGCTTCGATGCGCCCTTGAGCGCTTCTCTCAGTCGCTCCGAAAATTCGTCCATTAATGCTTTGTAGCCGACAATGTTCACCTCCGGATAACGCGTCCGCGAAAGCAGCCAGCACCCCATCTCCAAATCCAGATCCTCACCCTTGCGAAGACAGAATTTGAAAAACTCGCGGTCGGCCTCCAACTCTCCCAAATCTCGAATGATCGCTATCGAACGCTTGCGCAAGGTTGGATCCTGCGATAACCGGCAGCGATCGAGCCATTCTTTAGCCGCCAATCCATGCGTCAGGATTTCAGTTTTTGCCACCAAAGAAACCGCCGGATCATCATCGCACAGCAACGTGGCCAACGCGGCCATGCGCCGATCCGAGAGCGGATGAACCGGTGGATGATCGGGGGTGTTGTCCATTTGCGAACGTAGTCGTAGTTTCACCCAAGTTCGCTCAGAAATCAACCCACAGTCATCGTCTGCAAAATAATTTTGCAAGACGAACGTGTTTTGATATTCTCACTCGTTCGGAATTGAACATGCAGTATCCAAAACATAGCCAGTCGATGTACCGGCCCGAGTTTGAGCACGATGCCTGTGGCGTCGGCTTTGTCGCCAATACGAGCGGCAAAAAAGAACGCCGCATCGTTGATCACGCGCTGAAGGCGCTGGACAATCTTTCCCATCGCGGCGCACTCGATGCCGATGCCAAAACAGGCGATGGGGCTGGCATCCTTATCCAACTCCCGCTGGCCTTTTTTAAACGAGAGGTCGAGAAACTGGGCGGCAAATTGGCTTCCGAGTCCGATTTAGCCGTCGGGTTCATTTTCCTTCCTCGTGGCAACAAATATCAAGCCAGCACTGGACAACACATCGTCGAGCAATCCTGTGCTCAATTTGGTTTGCACTGTTTCGGTTGGCGCTCTGTCCCCACCAACTCCCGTTGTCTCGGCGACAAGGCACGCAATACGATGCCCGAATTTCAGCAAATCCTGCTGGGCCGCGACAAAGATTGGAGCGAGGACGAATTTGAGCGGCGCCTTTATCTGGCCCGTAAAACAGCCGAACGCCGCGCCTTGGCCGAGAAGATCGAGGATTTCTATATACCCTCCTTTTCATCGCGCACGATCGTTTATAAGGGACTTTTCAACGCCCCGCAATTGGCCAAGTTTTACACCGACCTGCGCGACCCATTGTTCATTTCCGCGCTGGCCGTTTTCCATCAACGTTACTCGACCAACACATTCCCCAACTGGCAGCTCGCCCATCCCTTCCGCACACTCGCTCACAACGGCGAAATCAACACGCTGCTCGGCAACAAAAATTGGACCCGTGCCCGCGAGTTGGAATTGCACAGCGATATTTGGGGCGACAATATCCAGCACCTTCGCCCGATCATCCAATCCGACGGCTCGGATTCCGCTGCGCTCGACAACGCGCTCGAACTCCTCCAACTCAGCGGCCGCAGCATTCTGCACAGCGTCATGATGCTCGCGCCCGAGGCATGGGAAAAAATTGCTGACATGCCCGCAGCGCTCAAAGGATTCTACGCTTACCATGCCGCATTGAACGAGCCGTGGGATGGCCCAGCCGCTGTTGTCTTCAGCGACGGGCGCTACGTCGGCGCCACACTCGACCGCAATGGACTGCGTCCCTCGCGATACAAAATTTATGACGATGGCCTTGTCGTCATGGGCAGCGAAGCGGGCATTGTGCCCGGCGACGAAAAGAAAGTGGTCGCCAAAGGCCGGCTCGGCCCCGGGCGCATTATCGCTGTCGACACCCGCGAAGGGAAACTGCTCTACAACGACGAAGTCAAAAACATCGTCGCCTCGCGCCAGGATTACGCCGCGTGGGTTCAACGAAACGTTTTTTCACTCACCGATCACGCCAAGCCATTCGAGCAAAACCATCAGCCCGTCAATATTCTCGATCTGACACTGCAACAGATCACGTTCGGTTGGGATCAGGAAGAATTGGGCACCATTCTCAAGCCGATGGTTGAGGGAGCCGCTGAAGCCATTGGATCGATGGGCGACGACACTCCCGCCGCCGTCTTCTCGAAACGGCCGCGACTACTCTACGATTATTTCAAACAACTATTCGCGCAGGTCACCAATCCGCCCATCGACCCCATTCGCGAAAAAAACGTGATGTCCCTTTCCACCGGAATCGGACGACGACGCTCGTGGCTCGAAGAGACCGAGCTTCACGCCAAACACATCCGCGTCGACACTCCGTTCCTGCTCGACTACGAAATCACCGCCGTACAGCAGATCGCCGACCCAGCATTTTCAAGCGTCGTCATCCCTTGCCATTTTCAATCGGCCGATGGACAAGCAGACCTCGATCGCGCCCTCGCTGAAATTTGCCGCGCAGCCGAAAGCACAGTCGATTCCGGCAATCACATCATCATACTCACCGATCGCGGGGCAGATTCTAGCAAGGTTCCCGTGCCAATGCTGCTGGCTGTCGGTGCCGTTCATCACCACCTCATTCGCGCTGGCAAACGACTGCGCGCATCCATTCTTTGCGAGACCGGCGAAGCGCGAGACGTCCATCATTTCGCATGTCTGGTTGGATTTGGAGCATCGGCTGTCAACCCCTATGTGGCCATCGACACCATCCGTCAAGGAGTCGAGAGCGGAGCCTACGGCACGACCACACTTGACCAAGCATTGTCCAACTATCGCAACGCGATTGAACAAGGGCTGCTGAAAATCATGTCCAAAATGGGCATCTCGGCCATCAGCAGTTACCGAGGTGCTCAAGTGTTCGAGGCCATCGGCCTTTCGGATGAGGTCATCGACCGTTGTTTTTTCGGCACCAACTCGCCCGTCAAAGGCATCACCCTCGCGCAGATTGGGGAGGACGCACTCCGTCGACACAATCAAGCTTACGGCACGCCGGAAATCGCCTCACTTGAAGAAGGCGGCAACTACAAAGTTGCCAAAGGCGGCCGTGGCGAATTCCACGCATTCAACCCGCAGGTCATTGCCGGAATGCACCGCTTCATCAAGAGCGGCAAGCGTGATGAATTTCTGAAATACACCGAAGCCGTTCATCGCCGCGACCCGATTAGCCCGCGAGACCTTCTTCAGTTCAAGTATTCGCAAAGCCCGGTTCCACTTGAAGAAGTCGAGCCGATCGAAAGCATACGCGCCCGATTTACCACGGCTGGCATGTCACTCGGCGCCCTCTCGCCCGAAGCTCATGAATGCCTCGCCATCGCGATGAACTCGATTGGCGGCAAATCCAATTCTGGCGAAGGCGGCGAAGATCCTGTTCGTTACAAGCCACGCGCCGACGGCACCAGCGCCAACTCTGCCATCAAGCAAATTGCCTCCGGCCGATTTGGTGTCACACCCGAATATCTCGCCAGTGCGCAGGAAATCGAAATCAAGATGGCCCAAGGCGCCAAGCCCGGCGAAGGCGGCCAATTGCCCGGCCACAAAGTCAGCCCGCTCATCGCGCGACTACGTTTCAGCGTTCCCGGAGTGCCGCTCATCTCACCGCCGCCGCATCACGACATCTATTCCATCGAAGATCTGGCGCAACTGATTTACGACCTCAAGCAGGTCAATCCGCGGGCCAAAGTCTGTGTGAAGCTCGTGGCTTGTTCCGGAGTGGGCACGGTTGCCGCAGGTGTCGCCAAAGCGTATGCCGACGTCGTCTTGATTTCCGGTCATGACGGCGGCACAGGCGCATCGCCGCTGAGTTCCATCAAACATGCTGGCAGTCCGTGGGAATTTGGTGTGGCCGAAGCGCATCAAACGCTCATGTTGAACGACCTTCGCTCTCGCATCGTGATTCGCACCGATGGCGGCATCAAGACGGGCGCTGACATTATGCAAGCCGCGTTGCTTGGCGCTGAGGAATACAATTTCGGCACGGCCGCACTCGTGGCTGCTGGCTGCGCGATGTTTCGCGTCTGCCACTTGAACACTTGTCCGGTGGGCGTCGCCACACAAAAGGAACAGCTCCGGCTCAAATTCCGTGGCAAGCCAGAGAACGTCGTCGCCTTTTTTAACGGTGTCGCCGAGGAAGTCCGCGAGCTGCTCGCGAAACTCGGTTACCGCACGCTCGATGAAATCATCGGCCGCACGGAACTGCTTGAACCGCGTCCACTCGAGAATTTCTCCGAGGAACTGCGGCCAAGAATCGCCACGATCGACATCCGGCGTTTGCTTTATCAGGTCGATCCCACCGGCAGCACACCGCGCATCCACACTCGAGAGCGCAATGAACGATTTGGCGACAGCTCGCTCGATGACAAAATCATCACCGATGCGCAAACGGCGCTCACTGGCGGCGCGAAGGTGGTGCTCAATTACAAGATCAACAACACGCATCGGAATATCGGCACCAAAGTGTCCGGATACATCGGCTACACTTACGGCAACGCGGGGATTGAAGAGGGTGCGATCGACATCCATATGGCGGGTAGCGCCGGTCAAAGCTTTGGTTGTTTCCTTGCCAAAGGCATCCGGCTCAAACTCACCGGCGAAGCGAACGATTATGTGGGAAAGGGAATGAACGGCGGCGAGATCATCGTCCGACCACCCGACGGCATGCAGTTGGAATGGGCCGAAAACATCATCATCGGCAACGTGGTTCTTTACGGTGCCACGGGCGGCAAACTCTTCGCTGCAGGCTGTGCGGGAGAACGATTCGCTGTGCGCAATTCTGGCGGAACAGCCGTCGTCGAAGGCGTGGGTGACCACGGTTGTGAATACATGACGCGCGGCACAATCGTCATTCTCGGCACGATTGGCCGCAACTTTGGTGCGGGCATGTCCGGCGGCATGGCCTATATTTACGATGCGGCCAACATCGTTCCCCAGCGTTACAACAGCGCGATGATCGGCATTGAGCGACTCACGGACGAGGAAGAGGCCAAGCAAGTGCAGGCTCTCATCTACCAGCATCTGGAACACACGGAATCGCCCCGGGCAACTGCCATTTTGAAAAACTGGAAAGAAGCAGTACAGTTGTTCTGGCGAGTCATTCCAAAACCTGAATCGGCCAAACTCAGCACTGGGCCAGTTCACGAGCTCGAACCGGAGAAGGCCAAGCCCACCCCAGCGGGCGGATTCTGAGCCGACCCGAATCGAGCATTGGAATTGCCGCAGTCCCGGCGTCGGGGCGGAATGGAAATATGTTCATCACTACACAACTGGCCCTGTTCCTCGAAAACAAACCGGGCACTCTCGCCCGCGTCTGCGAGTCTCTGCACAATGCCAACATCAACATCTATGCCATCACCACAAGCGACACGGTCGACCACACCGTCGTCCGCATGGTTTTGAGCGATACGCGCAAGGCACTGCTGCTTTTCGAAGAACACGGCGCACTCGCCATTGAGGATGATGTGATCATGGTGGAAGGCTCCAACCGGCCCGGGTCACTTGCGGACATCTGCGACAAACTCTCTAGCGCCAAAATCAACATCGAGTATTGCTACTCCGCCACGCATCCCAAACAGCAGAAGGGCATACTCATTCTCCGCACGTCCGACGCCAAAAAAGCGTTGCGTGTCCTACGCGGCTAATCTGTGAGCGGCACCAACGGAAAAAAGACACGCGTCCTGTGCGGCATGAGCGGCGGAGTCGACTCCTCTTCCGCAGCCGCATTGCTTCAACAACAGGGATTCGAAGTCATCGGCATCACGCTCAAACTTTGGCCGCAAGACTGCGTCTCGCGCGCGGAAGACAAATGTTGCGGCCCGCAGGCCGTGGCCGATGCCCGCGCCGTCTGCCACAAGCTCGATATTCCCTACTACCTTTTCGATGAAGCCGCCGAGTTTCAGCGGATGGTCATCCGATATTTTGCCGATGAATACAAAGCCGGCCGCACTCCCAATCCGTGCGTCATGTGCAACCAGCACCTCAAATTCGGATCGCTGATCCAGCGTGCGGATGACCTAAAGGCGACCTACATCGCCACCGGCCATTTCGCGCGATTGGATCGCGAAACCATCGCTGGCCGCACACTGCTCCGGCGCGGGCACGATTCGCGCAAGGATCAAAGTTATTTTCTGTTCTCCCTCGGCCAGCATCAACTCTCGCGCGCCCTTTTTCCACTTGGCGAAATGACCAAAGCCGACACGCGCGAAGTCGCACGTCATTGCAATCTCAAAACCGCTGACAAAGAGGAGAGCATGGAAATCTGTTTCGTGCCCGACAATGACTATGGTGGCTTTCTGCAAAAGGCCGGCCTGGCCAAGAAACATCAGGGCGAGATCGTGGACACCGCCGGCCGCGTCCTCGGCCAGCACGACGGCATTGAGTTTTACACCATCGGCCAACGCAAAGGCATTGGCGTCTCAGCACCACGTCCGCTTTATGTTCTAGATCTCGATGTGGAAAATAACCGCGTCATCGTCGGCGACCCCGAGCAACTCGATCGCACGGAGTTTTCCATTCAGAACTGCAATTGGATTCCTTGGGACAATCCGCCCGAGGAAATCACGGGCACCGTCAAGATTCGCTACAATCACGCTGGCACACCCGCGACTGTACGCCCCATGCCCGATGGCACCGCGCATGTGAAGCTACACGAGACCCAACGCGCCATCACTCCCGGTCAGGCGTGCGTCCTTTATCAGGACGACCTCGTTGTCGGTGGCGGCTGGATTCGCCGCTAAACATTTCCGCCAAGATCCATTCGCCGTTCATCATGCTGCAAACCTCATTCGTCCCCGCACAGGAAAAGGAGTCGCGCCATTTGATGGTTGTGCTGCACGGACTCGGCGACAGCGCCGAAGGTTTTCGCTGGTTGCCCGATTCGTTGCATCTGCCTTGGATGAATTATCTACTGGTGAATGCGCCCGATGAATATCATGGCGGCTTTTCCTGGTACGACATCTACGACAATCCGCAGGAAGGCATCGAGCGCAGCCGGCCACTGTTATTTGTGTTGCTCGATGAGCAACGACGCGCAGGATTTCCAGCCGAACAAACTTTCCTGTTCGGATTTTCGCAAGGATGCCTGATGACATTGGAGGCGGCACTGCGCTTTCCAAATCGGCTCGCAGGATTCATTGGCATCAGCGGCTACGCGCACGAACCGGAACAGGCCGTGCGCGAATTATCGGCCGTGGCATCACAGCAGGAAATCCTGATGACACACGGCTTGTCCGACCCGCTGATCCCAATCGAAAAAGTGCGCGCGCAAGTGCAGCTATTGCAAAAAGCCTGCCTGCGCATCGACTGGCGGGAGTTTGCGAAGGCACACACGATCGCCGGCGAGGAGGAGATTTCGGTCATCCGCCAGTTTGTGTGCGACCGCGCTCGCGTCCGATCAACGTAGTTTTTCGTGTCGGATCTTGGGTGGAAGCATCGATCCCAATCCCAGCTTCGCGGCGTTTTGATATGGCGCGAGTGAAACACGGCCCGTCGGTTCGCGCGCGGCACCACGCAGGCGTTCCAATTCTTGGATGGCGAGAAGGTCGAGAGCCACGGGGTCGGCACTGAATCGAAGTTGATTGAGCATGACTGCATACGTGAGCAGCGGCTTTCCAGAACCGAGGAATTGGGCCACGAGTCCGTCTGTCACGTTCAAGCACACGCTCGATTCGGAAGTCTCGAACATGGCGCGACCATCTGGCAGAAACGTCTGCTTCCATGAATTCTTTTTGGCGCTGTCGAACACGATCAGATCTTGAGGTTCCGCATTGGGAGCGTTGATGGCAGCAGCATGGGCGCGACGAATGGCTTCGATGGCTGGGAGCGGTGCGGCATCTCGAAAGAAGAAAAAATCATTTGTGGTCACGGGCTTTGCCAGTAGTGAAGCCAGATCCGGTCGTGCATGCGCCAGTTGGGTGCGGAATACATCTGCCGGAATGAAACGGGTGCGAGTGGCGAGCCGATACAGTTGCGGGATGGCATCCTCTTGATGAACGGGTGAACCATCGAATCGCGTGATGTTGTCAGCAGCCTCCAGCGAGAGGCTTTGCAGGCAGCCATGAACGACGGACGCCGGATGATTGATCATCGGCGTGATGTTGATGTGGCGAGAGACGCGCTGCGTGACGAGTTTCGTAACAGGCGAGTTTCGCAATGTCGCTGCGGGTTGCGCTGTTCCATCGGCACTGGCCATGGGGCGGCCGAGTAGCGGCGATTCGTAGCGGATGTGCGTGTCGAAACCAGCCTCTTGCGCTCCGGCAACTTCGACGCCAAAACGGCGCATGAAATCGCCATAGCCTGCCTTTCGCAAATCCTCCAATCGTTGATCCCAAATGACGATGTTCGTGGCGGCCCAGCCTGATTCCATCAGACTTTGAACAGCCGCAGCGACAGTGGCTGGGCGGGTTCCCACCAAGGCGCCGGGTGTTGAGACCACTTTGATTCCCACAGGAACGTTGATGGGCAACAACGATCGCCACGCTGCCGACTCGTTCGTCTGTCGCGTCAACGTCAACAAGCCGTGACGAAACAGGCGCGCAACCACCGCTTCATCCGCTGCAAAGGCGTGAGTGGCTTCGGGATGCTCGACGATGACCACCTCCGGCGCAGGCTTGGATGAGGGCGCGGCAACGGCCAGCCAAACTTGAAAGCCGATCGCGAGGATGCAAACAACCCGTGTGCAACAGGCCATTGCCAAAGTCGTGGGTTTGTCTGACATTCCTCCATCGGATGACAGGGATGAAGACCACTTCGCAAGCAAAAAACTCGTGGCTCGCCGCAGTTTTAATTGCAGCCACGTTGGCGGCCTGTTCACGCGCACCTTCAAATCCTGTCGCCGAAGCAGAGCAACTCATCAATGCCGGCCGTCACAAAGAGGCCGTTCCGATCTTGATTTCTTCCGCGCAGAAATTTCCAGATGAATGGCGTGTTCACAATCTGCTGGGCCGCGCCCATCACGGCGCAGGCTCGCTCGATGAAGCGAAGGCCGCTTACGAAAAAGCGATCGCACTGCATTCGCGCCATCCCGTTGGACCCAACACGGCGCGGTTCAACCTCGGCATTCTTCTATTGAAACAGGATAAGGCAAAAGCCGCATCGCTGATGCTGGGAACTTTTCTCCAAGAAAACCCCAGCTCCATTGAAACGCGATACTGGCTGGCACAATCCCAATTCCGGCTCGGACTTTTCGCCGATGCCGAGACTCACCTGCAAGCCGCGCTCAAGTCCAAATCGAACAGCGCGGAAATACTCAGCCTGCTCGGGCATGCGCAGATTCAGCAGGGGAAATGGGTCGATTCCATCTCCAGTTTTGACGCCGCACATCGCGCAGGCAATCCGCATCCAGCCGCGCTGTTGAATTCGGCAATCCTCCGACACCAAATGGCCCAAGCCTCGAAAACGACCCAGGAAAAAGATTGGGCCATCGTCATTGAGCGTTATGAAAAGTATGCCGCGCTCAAGCCGACTCCACCCGATGCCGAACGTGTCAGCCTGCTTGCCAAACAGCTCGCCACAGCGACGCAGCAAATAGTGCTGGCCACCAACATTCCACCCGTCGTCGCCAACACAAACCGGCCGCTCGCGGTCATCACCAATGCAATCCCACCACTGACGCCGACGAATTTTATCGTCACCGTCCCCATCATTTCCATTCATCCGAAGACGCGTCCGGTGGTGACCAATATCGTCACACAACCCACGCCGACAAATCGGCCGCCTGCAGTCATCCTCACCAACGCGCCCAAGACAAACCTCATCGCGTCCGTCACACCCAAAGTAACGCCGAAGGCCGGGCCAACCACAAACACGCCTGCGCTCACCCTGCACATCGAGCGGTATAAATATCTGCGGCCAGCTGCGCCGAGCGATGGAGACCGTGAATCAGCGAAAGTCCATTTCGACAAAGCGATCTACAATTACAAACTCAAGCGATTCGACGAGGCAGCCGATTTGTTTCGACTCGCTGTCAAAGCCGATGCTGGCTACTTCGAAGCGCAACAGAACCTCGGCCTGTCGCTGTATTCCGGCGGCAAATCCAAGGCCTCCCTCGAGTCGTTCGAGACAGCGCTGGCCATCAATCCGCTTTCCATGGACGCCCGATATCATTTCGCTCTTGGCCTGCATCAGGGCGGGTACCACATTGATTCAGCGCAGGAACTTGAAAGATTGCTTGAGACATATCCCAGCGTGCTTCAGGCCCATCTCATGCTCGGCAATCTTTATTCAACGCACGTCAAGCAACCTCATCTGGCCAGGCCGCACTACCTAAAGGTGCTCGCGCTGAATCCGCAGCATGAATACGGCGCGGAGATCCGACGCTGGATTCAGCAGAACCCCTGATGCCCCATGGCCGGAGTGATTCCCACGGCACTGCTGGAACAGGTCCGCACCGCGAGCGACATCGTTGAGATCATCGGCAGCTATTTCCCACTCAAAAAGGCTGGCGGCAATTTCACCGCGCTCTGTCCATTTCACAAAGAACGCACGCCCAGTTTTTACGTCAACCCACGACGCCAGACTTTCCATTGTTTTGGCTGTCATAAAGGCGGCGACGTTTTCCGTTTCGTGCAAGACTACGAGAATGTCGGCTTCGTCGAATCCATACAACGCCTCGGCCGACGCGCGGGCATCGTGGTGGAACTGGACAATTCGCCCGGTCAACGGCGCAACCGCGAGTTGAAAGATGTGTTGCTGACGCTCCATGAACAAGTCGCCGCGCGATGGCAATCCAATCTCGCCGATCAACCCGCTGCACAACCCGCCCGCGACTATCTCCAGCAACGCGGCGTCTCTGCCGATTCGATCAAACAATTCCGGCTCGGTTATTCGCTCGATCGTTGGGACGACCTGCTCCAATGGGGTCGACCACAGAATTACTCGGCAGAAATTCTCGAACAAGCCGGCCTCGCCATCACCAGAGAAAACGGTGCTGGCCACTACGACCGTTTTCGTGGTCGGTTGATGTTTCCCATCACTGATGAACAGGGCCGCGTGATCGGATTCAGCGGCCGCGTGATTCAAGGCGATGATAAATCCGCCAAGTACATCAACTCGCCGGAAACGATTCTATTCCACAAAAGCCGGGTCATCTACGGCCTCGACAAGGCGCGGCGCGCGATGCTCGACGCCGGTCGCGTGCTCATCTGCGAAGGACAACTGGATCTAATCGCCTGCCACGCGGCGGGCATCAACCACATCGTCGCACCGCAAGGCACCGCGCTCACGCCCGACCACATCCATATTCTCAAAAGGTATGTGGATGAGATTCTGCTTTGTTTCGATTCGGATAATGCCGGCCAGTCCGCCGCCATCCGATCGCTTGACAGCCTGCTGGCTTCCGGCATGGCGATCCGCGTCGTCCGCATTCCCACACCGCACGATCCGGACAGCTACATCCGTGAACACGGTGCTGAGGGGTTCACGAAACTGGTCGCTACTGCGGAGGGATTTTTTGATTTCCATCTGGATCGGCTTTGCGCGACGAACAATGCGCAATCCGATCGCGGCCGACAGGCCATTGTGCGCGCGATGGGAAGCGCCCTGCAAAAAACCGGCAACGCCGTGCTGATCGATCAGTACGCACAGAGGACGGCTTTGGCTTTGGGCGCCACGGCGGAAAGCGTCCGCATCGAATTCAAAAAAATCCCTGCCGTGGCCGCGCCGTTTCAATCTGAAAAAGCAGTCGATGACGACTTGCCGATCGATCCCCCATCGAATCAGGAAATGTGGCTCATCCGACTTTTATTTGCGCCCATGCCGTTCCCAAAATCGCTCGCCGAATTCGATTCGAATTGCATCGATCATCCCGCCGTGCGCGAGATCATCGCGACGGTGCAGCGCAGTGCCAATGGAACGATCCCCAAAGTCGCGCAACTGATCTCGGACTTGTCGCCCGCCGCCGCTTCGCTTTTGACCGAGTCCTTCGCCGAAGAAAAACCGATCCCCAATCCGGAGCAGCAGTTTGCCGATTTGGTTGTGCGCTTGAGAAACCGTCATCTGGATCGTGAGTTGGTACGGTTGCGGCAACGGCTCGCTGACCCTCGATTGACGGAGACCGAAGCGGTGACATTGCTTGCCGAGCAGCAGCGATTGCGCGGAATCAAGCGCACTCCGATGCTCTGAGAGGCTTTGGGCTTGCTCAGTTTCACGCAGTGTTTAACTTGGGGTCGTGTCACTGGTCATCGCGTTCATCGTCTCCGGCTTTGTGTTGCTTCTCGCAGAATCGTTCATGCCGGGGCTGATCGTGGGCATCATCGGTTTTTGCTGCCTGATCGCGGGCGTGGCCATCGCGTACTTTTCAGTCAGCATAACGGCTGGCAACATTTCACTGCTGGTCACCTTGATCGGCTTGGTGGGGGGAAGCGCCGCTTGGTTCAAATGGTTTCCAAACAGCAATCTTGCGAAAAAATTTATGGGCCAAGGCACGCCGGGAAGTGATCCACAGGGCGATGTGAGTTTGTTGAATCAGTCGGGCAAGGCATTCA
>CAMDOH010000001.1 GCA_945903605.1 Akkermansia muciniphila | reverse complement strand
GCGCTCAAGAAAGCGTTGCGCGCCGTGCGGGAATTTGCCGCTGTGGAAGGACTCGACGCACACGGTCATTCGGCGGCCATTCGTGTGGAGGGGCGATGAAACTCATCCGGCCCTTGGTGGAGAAACTGCACGCCTACGTGCCCGGTGAGCAGCCCAGGATCAAGGGCCTCGTCAAACTCAACACCAACGAGAATCCCTATCCGCCCGCGCCTGCGGTCATCCGTGCTGTGAAGGCGGCGGTGGATTCGCGGCTGCGGCTTTATCCGAATCCGACGGCGCAGGCGCTGCGCGAAAAACTGGCGCGACTGCACCGATGCGCGTCAGAGAACATCATCATCGGCAATGGCTCCGATGAACTGCTGGCTCTGGCCACTCGCGCTTTTGTGGAGCCAGGGGGCGTCGTCCAGTATTTCACACCGAGCTATTCGCTCTATCCAGTGCTCGCCGACATCCACGGCGCGCGGCGCAATGCCGTTCCGTTGCGCGCAGATTTCGGACTGCCAACGGCGGCCGATTTGCGCCGGGACAAGAAATGGGATTTCCACGCCGCGCTCACACTCATCACCACACCCAACGCGCCCACGGGCCGGGGTTACTCGTGCGCGGAATTGACGGCGCTCTGCCGCGCACAGAAAGGCGTGGTCGTGCTCGACGAGGCTTATGTGGATTTCGCCCGCGAGAACGCACTGGCCCTCGCGCTGGAATTCCCGCACGTGCTGGTCGCCCGTACGTTCTCCAAAGCCTACTCGCTCTGTTTTCAGCGCGTGGGCTACTTCATCGGGCACCGGGCGCTCATCGCCGCGCTCGACAAGATTCGCGACAGCTACAACGTCAATGGCCTCGGGCAGGTGGCCGCGTTGGCCACGTTGGAAGCGCTGCCGCATTACCGGCGCAATTTCAAGACCGTCATCGCCACGCGCGAGCGTTTGGCGGCGCGACTGACGGCGCTGGGTTTTGTCGTGCTGCCCAGCCAGACCAACTTTCTATTCACCAAGCCACCGCGCTTTACCGCCCGTCAATGGCTGCAAAAACTGCGCGGAGAGAAAATCATCGTGCGCTGGTTTGATCATCCCCAGACGCGCGACCACTTGCGCATCACCATCGGAACGGAGGCCGAATCGATGGCGCTCGTGCACACGGCAAAAAAGATTCTGAGTTGAGATGGAATCGTTTCTTCCTTCTTGCGTGATCCACGAGGACGAGCATCTGCTCGTGGTGAACAAACCTGCGGGATGGAATACGCACGCGCCGAGTCCGTATGCCATCGAGGGAATTTATGACTGGTTGCGGCAGCGAGAGTCGCGCTGGGCGAAACTGGCGATCATTCACCGGCTGGATAAAGAGACCAGTGGCGTGATGGTTTTCGGAAAAACCCAGCTGGCGAACCAATCGCTCACCACGCAATTCGCAGGTCGCACCGTGTGGAAAAAATATCTGCTCTTCACAGATCGCAAAGTGAGCCGGGACGAACTGACCATCAAATCCACCATCGCACGCGATGGTGAGCGCTATGCAAGCCTGCCCGGCGGAGAGGCGGCGGAGACTGTTTTTCGCATCGTCGCTGGAAATAAGGACCACACGATCATGGCAGCGGAGCCGTTGACCGGACGAACGCATCAAGTACGAGTTCACGCGGCGGAAAATGGGTTTCCCATCATGGGCGACAAACTTTATGGAGGCACGCCGCACCAGCGCGTTTGTCTGCACTCGGCGGAACTCCGTTTCAATCATCCGGCCACAAATGAGCCGATGAAGTTTGCCGCGCCAGTTGATTTTGAAGCGGACGCACGCGCTGCGATTCGTGCGGCGATGATTTCGCAAGGTGAGACCGACGCGTACTGTGTGATTCACGGTGCGGCGGATGGCTGGCCGAAATGGCACGTGGAGCGACTCGGAGAATTTGTTTTATCCAAATCGGATGAACCGCTGACGGAATCGCAGACGAAACAACTTGAGATCATTCTCTCGGGAGGCGGACAAGGCGCCTATCACAAATTGACCACACGACAAGTGCAGCGAACGGCGACGAGCGAGAAATCGCCTCGACTTGCGTTGGGCGTGGCAGCCCCGGAGCGGTTCACAATCCGGGAGAACGGGGCCGTGTACGAATTGAGTTTTACCGAAGGGTATTCGGTCGGTCTCTTTCTGGATCAACGCGATAATCGGCGACGGTTCTTGACAGGTCATGTGGGCGCGAATTTTCCATTATTCGCCGACGGGGCTGCGGACAAGACTGTGTTGAATGCTTTCGCTTACACTTGCGGTTACTCGGTGTGTGCGGCACTGGCAGGGGCGAGCACGACCAGCCTCGACCTTTCCAAGAAATATTTGGATTGGGGCCGACGGAATTTTGGTCTGAACAATTTGGATCTCGCCACGCATGATTTCATTTACGGCGACACATTTGACTGGCTGCGGCGACTGGCAAAGAAGCAGCGCGAATTCGACGTTGTCGTGTTGGATCCGCCGACTTTTTCGCAATCGAAGGAGAGTGGAGTGTTCCGAGCTGAAAAAGATTTTGGCAGACTTGTGACGACCTCATTGCCGTTGCTGCGGAAAGGCGGCGTGCTGTTGGCCTCGACAAATGCGGCGACTTTGCGACCGGAATCATTTGTTGAGATGGTGACCGATGCCATCAACCGTGCCGGGCGAAAAGTGATCCAGCAACTTTATGTGCCACAACCGCCGGATTTCCCCATCAGCAGGGAAGAACCAGCGCATTTGAAAACGCTTTGGCTGCGGGTGGGTTGACCGGCCATGAAATGATCAACGCGGTTTTTTGTATCGGGCGCGTTCGCGTCGGTTGTGATCTTCAATGTTGCGCTGGAGATCTTCCTGGCTATGGCCAAGTTCCTTGATGAATTCGGAGCAGCGCATCACGGAACCGCCAAGGTTGATGACGGTGTCGCGCTCTGCAAAATCATCGGTGACGACCAATGGCTCGCCAAATGGCAGAATCCTGTGTGTGGTGCGTTCGATGAGGTCATCCGCTGTCTGTCCTGTTTTGGAATAGATGATCTCGACATTGTTCGCAGCAGAGGTTGCTGTGGTTTTGACGGGATTGCTGGCACCATCAAAAAAGACGGTGACGGGGGTGGATGAGGAATCTTGGTATTGCTGCAAGTAGCGGACAAGCGCCTCACGAGCGACGGCGGAATGGCGGGCTTGTCCCTCGGCAAGCTCCGGCCACGCATGGAGCAGGCTGTAGCCATCGACCAGAATCCGGACAATCGACATGGGTGCAGATTACAACAGGACGCGAGACAATGGAATTTGAAATGGCGGTGAGGCTTGACGGGCTGTTCCCTTTACCGACAGATTCAATGCAAGGGTTGATATGCCAATTTACGAATACGAATTGTGCTCGGGAGATTGCAGCAAGTGCGGCGGGAAGTTTGCCATCCAACGATCGGCATCGGCACCGGCACTCGCAGCGTGTCCCTCGTGCCAGAAACCTGTCCGGAAATTGTTTTCGACTTTCAGCTCGCCCCAAATCGGCATCTCCATCTCCAAGGCGAATGACACGGGTTTCACGGTTTTGAAGCGTGTCAGCAAGGGCGAATACGAAGTGCACGCCCCGAAGAAAAATGCCTGAACCAGCGCGAGTGAGGATTCGCATCGAGTACGCTGGCCGCGTGCAGGGGGTTGGCTTTCGACACGCAGTGAAGACCGTTGCCACCGGCTATGATGTGACGGGCTGGGTGCGCAATCTGGAGGATGGGCGAGTCGAGCTGCTAGCTGAAGGTGTACGCGAAGAATTAGAGGCTTTTCAAGCGGCGATTCCCGAGGCAGGATTGCGCCGCTTGATCAAACAGGAAAAGGCAAATTGGGAAACAGCCAGCGGCGAGTTTCGCGGGTTTGCCATCATTCACTGACGCCTAGAGATGAAGTACGCCATCCTTTCAGACATCCACGCCAATATTGACGCACTCGAATCGGTGCTCGCCCACGCGCGAACTGAAGGCTGTGAGCAATTTGTTTGTCTGGGAGATGTCGTGGGCTACAACGCAAACCCAGCGGAATGTGTCGCCAAGATTCGCGAGATGGAAATGCCGTGCATCCTCGGCAACCACGACGAGTACAGCGCAAAAGACATCGATCTTTCTTCATTCAATCCAGTAGCAGCCGAGGCTGTGGAATGGACTCGCCAGCAATTAACACCCGAGGATCGGCAATGGTTGGCTGCCCTTCGTTATGTGCGATTGGTGGATAGTTTCACCATCGTTCACGCCACGATGGACGGCCCGCGCCAATGGGGTTATGTGCAGGACAAAATGGCGGCGGCGGCCAGCTTCACTTATCAGTCCACACCGATTTGTTTTCATGGGCACACGCATGTGCCGCTGGCCTTCATGTCCGAAGGTGGCAAAGTGCACGGCGGCACCTACAACTGTGTTCAAGTGGAACAAGGAAAAAAGTATTTCATCAATGTCGGCAGCGTGGGACAGCCACGCGATAGCGACCCACGTGCGGCCTACGTGATTTACGACGACACAGAAAAACGAATCGACCTGCAGCGAGTTGAATACGACATCGAGAGTGCGCAAGCGAAGATTCGCGCTGCTGGATTGCCCGATCGACTTGCCGAACGACTCGCTCTCGGGCGCTGAAAAATGGACGGCCCTTGCACGTCCAAGCCGGGGAAAATCCTCATCCTAAAACCCAGCTCGCTCGGCGATGTGCTTCATGCGCTGCCCGTCTTGCGCTTGCTCAAGAAGCAGTTTCCCGAATCGCAGATCCACTGGTGGATTTCACAAAGCTTCGCTCCGCTGTTGGAGGGCGATCGAGACATCGCCATGTTGCACTTGTTCAAACGAAATGAATTCAACTCCATCCGAGGTTGGATCCACCTCTTTCAAACTGCCCGACGATTGCGAAATGAACAATTCGATTGGGTACTGGATCTTCAAGGATTGGCTCGAAGCGCGATCATGGCCTGGCTGGCACGAGGCAAATTGACCGTCGGGATGAACACTCGACGCGAAGGCGCAAGTGCCGTGTGCGACCTGTTGGTGGATCGTGCGCCGGATGAACACGCTGTGGATTGGTATCTGGGCGCTCTCCGAACATTGAAGATTCCGCAGGCGTGTGAATTTGACTGGTTGCCAGCGCGACCGGATTGGGCGAGCCAATTCAAATTGAAGTGGCCTGCGAATGGTGGCAAATGGGTGGCGATTGCGCCAGGAGCGCGTTGGGATACGAAGCGTTGGCCACCAGATTATTTTAAGCGAGCAATCGAACTGCTACTGAAAAAGGACGCCCATCTCAGTGTCGCAATTTTTGGCGACAAATCTGATGCGCCCATTGGAGCCGCGCTCGCATCCGTCAATCCCCAGCGATGTTTGGATTTGACTCAGAGAACCAGCCTGCCCGAATTGGTGGAGTGGATCCGGCACAGCGAAATCCTTTTGACCAATGACACGGGCACGATGCACATCGCCGCCGCATTGAAAAAACCGGTGGTGGCGCTCTTTGGCGCAACCAACCCAAATAAAACCGGGCCGTATGGACAATCTTCCCAAGTGGTCAAAGTCGCGTTGCCATGTTCGCCGTGCATGAAGCGAGTTTGCAAGAATGTGCGGCAGCTGGAATGCCTGCGCCTCATCACGCCGGAGCAAGTCGCCGAAACGGTCTGGCGACGCATGGCCGCAGTATAAACAGGCTGGCGATAAGTTGACGTTGCGATGAAGTTGCTCCGCGCTACTCTCGCGACATGGGAGGCACGGTGTATTTCTTGGCAGTCTGGCTGGCAACAGCTGGAGTTCTCTTTGCCCAGCAAATCTCAGTAGAGCTGATAACCAACCAAGACATTTATTTACCCAATGAAGCGTTGCGAGTGGGCGTGAAGATTTCAAACCGCTCTGGGCAACCTGTGATTTTTGGCGATGATGGGGCCTGGGCGCAATTCTCGATCATGGGATCGGACAAGTTGCCGCTCGGCAAAACCGGCGACCCAGCTCCGGGCGAAATCTTTGTCCTCGCCAATGCATCTCAAATCACGCGCTGGTTTGACCTGTCACCCCATTTTGATTTGGGAACTCCGGGCACTTTTACGGTCTCGACTGCTGTGCGAGTCAAACAATGGGGTGAGACTTTTACAGGCACAGTCAAACGGTTCGACATCGTGCGCGGCGTCAACATGGCCGAAATTCCATTTGGCGTGGCGAGCAGGCAGCCATCAGGAATTCCTGAAGGCAGAAAATACATCCTGCAAAAAGTCCGCGATACGCGCGAGGCACGACTCTATCTGCGCGTGATTTCTGATGACGGGTTAAAGATCTACAATGTCCTTCCGCTGGGTGTGCTTATTTCTCTGAGCAAGCCCGAGTATCAGGCCGATCAGCACGGGCGTTTCCATGCGCTGTTCCAAACCGGCTCACGTTACTTCACCTATTGTCTGGCCTCACCGGACGGCCAGATGATCCAGCGACACATTTACGAATACACGCAGAAGAAGCCTACTCTCGGGCTTGACGAAAATGGCCGCACGATTGTGAAAAACGGCGTGAGAAAACCTACGCCGGATGATTTCCCTGCTCTGCCGCCCCGCGCCCCACTCCCGCTGCCACGCCGGAGCGACCGCTGAATTAGTCGAACAAATCCTCGCGCTGACGTGTGCGTGCTTCGATTTTTTTCACCACACCCGTACTCCGACCCACAGCGATTTCACGAGTCAGCGCGACGCTCGATTTGAATGTCACAGCGGCCGCACCGATGATCTCGCCGTCTTTATCTTTCAACGGAGTGGTCACTGTCACGTCCTCCTTGCCCTTGCTGAAATAAGTTTTCCCTTCGCGGATGGACTCCAAAAGATCCGCCGGTGCAGCCGTCCCGATCTCCTGCGGCAAATGACTGGCGACGTAAATCGGCTTGCCGTCGCGCACCGAAGCGACACGAAGTGAGGAAAGACGTTTGTCCGTTTCCATCTGACTTACGACTGCCTCTTGAACAGGTGCCAGAATGGGCGTCACCGACACATCTGTGAACTGAGTGGTTGAATCGGATCTGGCCCAAAAACCAATCTGGCCGCGCGCATATTTCTCTGCGGTTTCACCGGTGCGAAAAATGGGATGGGCGTCGCGTCCATTGATGCTCGGATAGAACCGGTCTTTCTCACAACGAACCGACAGATGAACCCAGCCGTCGGGCTTCAACTCGATGGGAATCCGCTCACTAAAACCAAACTTTCCATCGAGGAAAATTGAAAAGTAGAGACTCTTTTCCTTCGGCTTCAACGCGAACAAATAATAGTTCTTGTCATTGACAGCTCGGAAAATAATCCCGGCAGCCTGTACGGATTTTCCATCCACCACCCTGAATCTCGCCGCAAATGTGCAACTACGGAATCGATCTCCATCCAGCAACAACATCGCGTAATGATCTTCCGTCGGATCGGCTCCTTCGTGAACCAGTACGCGCTTTTTCGAGGCAAGCCCCTCGCCTTTGATCGGCGGCACTTCCGTCTCAGCGATCTTCCATGAGCCGGGTTTTCCGGAGCCGCTCACAGTGCTGCGAAAACTTTTCGATACATCGCCAACTGGAAATTCGTGGAATGACAGAGGATCACTGGCGATTGAATTGAAGCACGCAATGACACTGAAAAGAACCCACGGCCAACTCACCTTTCTTTTGAAGGTCATTGCCATGTGATTTCAGACCGCATCAATAAATGATGTCCGCCACAGTTCGCCCTGCTGGAATGAACGGCAGCACATGCTCGGTGTAGGGTGTAACGACATCGAGCACGTACGGCTCGTTCGTATCAAGCATCCGTTGGAGCGCGGCGCGAAGATCCTTCCGGAAGAAAACGCGCTCACTTTTCACTCCGAACGATTTCGACATGGCAACGTAGTCCGGATAAATCTGTTTCATATTTTCCGGATCACCAAGGTAGGTGTGACCACGGTTGCCCGCATAGAAACGGTCTTCCCACTGCACAACCATGCCGAGGTGCTGGTTGTTTAAGATGATGGCCTTGGCGGCAATCTTCTCGATGTGCGCCGTCGCCAATTCCTGCACGTTCATCAGGAATGAACCGTCGCCGTCAATGTCGATCACCTCTTTATCAGGATGCGCGACTTTGATTCCCAGTGCGGAAGGATAACCGAAGCCCATCGCGCCGAGTCCCGCACTCGTGATGAATTGGCGCGGGTGACTAAATTTGTACCATTGACCAGCCCACATCTGATGCTGGCCGACGCCCGTGGTGATGATGGCCTCGCCCTGGGTCAATTCGTAGAGCATCTCGATGACCATCTGTGGCAGGATCACCTCGTTCTCTTTCCCGACCATGTGTTCTGTGATGTGTTGTGATCGACTCGCCTCTTCACTCACTGAATATCGAAGCGGAGCTTTCGCTTTCCACTTGGCGATTTGCGCGTGCCAAGTGGAAAACTTTTTCGCAATCGGCCGCTTGGCAATCATTCCGTTCAGTCGGTTCAACGCGTACTTGATGTCGCTGATGATCGGAAGCTGAACGAATCGGTTCTTGTTGTGCTCCGAAGGATCGATGTCGATGTGAACAATCGTGCCTGTCTCGCAAAACTTTTCGACCTTGCCAGTGACTCGGTCATCAAATCGAACGCCGAAAGCCAGCAAGAGATCCGCGCCATCGGCCACTTTCTCAATCGGGTCATTCGTATTGGCACGGTGCTTGTACTCGCCGCTCACCGCCCAATTCGCGTAGGCCGTGCCGTGCATCCCCAGCCAGCGCAACGAGAGCGGATGCGTCTCGGGAAACGAGCCAATGCCCATCAGCGTGGTCGTCACCGGAATTTGCGTTGCCTTGGCAAAGCGGCGCAATTCATCCGAGGCATTGGCAGTGATAATTCCGCCGCCCACATACAACACTGGGCGTTCGGCTTTCTCGATCAAACCGATAATCTCATTGAGCGCCACATCATCCGCCTTGGGCGATGATTCATAACCGCGCAGTTTGATTTCATTCGTCCAGACCGGCTGCACTCGCTGCTGTTGTAGATTTTTTGGGAAATCAATCACCACCGGTCCCGGCCGCCCGGATTGCGCCACGAAAAACGCCTCCTTCACAATGCGCGGAATATCATTCGTGTCGGTGATCAAATAGCTGTGCTTCACGACGGGAAGCGTCATCCCGAAAAAATCCGTCTCCTGAAAACCGCCCTTGCCAATCATCGCCTGCGGAACTTGACCCGTGACAGCGATCAGCGGGACCGAATCCATGTAAGCATCAGCGATGGCAGTGACCAGATTCGTCGCACCCGGTCCGCTTGTGGCCATACAAACTCCAGCTTTGCCTGTCGCACGCGCATAACCTTCGGCTGCGAAGGATCCGCCTTGTTCGTGACGAGGCAAGATCACACGGATCTGTTTCGACTTCGTAAGCGCTTGGTGCAATTCCATACTCGCCCCGCCGGGATAGGCGAAGATGACCTCCACCCCTTCGCGCTCGAGCGCTTCAACAAGGATCTCACTACCCAACATGGGGCGGCCAAGTCCGGCTTTGGCCGAAACCGTCTTTCGCTTTTTGATTGTCTTGATTTTGCTCATTTTATGCTCGCGGTATTTTTCTGGAGCCGCAGGCAAACAAAAACCCACGGCCGTTTTCAGCCGTGGGTTCCTGTCAAATTCCGTGTTACAGGCGACAAGTCCCCGCGGCATCGCCGACGCCGACGATCGCCCGCAGCACTACTACGAGTCGCAGAGTTAACTTCATCGTCGGGGAGATTAAGTCGGCCCAAATATTGGGTCAAGCCTCGATTGAACTTGCAGCGTTATTGCAACCATCCAGACCGACAGATTATTTTGAGCCTTCCCTTTTCGGCAGCAGCGTTTTGGTTGAAGACGATTCAATCTCGGGCAGTGAAGGTGGGCGATGCCGCTGGATCATCGACTTGAAATCTCCCAGGTTGTTGCGCCAAAAATAGCGCTCGCTCAAATCCACTTCAGCGATCGCCACATCTCCCCATTCCTGCGCCTTGGCAATCGCCTTCCCTGCGTGGTCATAAACCGCCGAGAGCGTCCAATCACTCTTCGCATCGGTGTAAGTGCTGCTCACGACGTACACATGATTTTCGCAAGCGCGGGCCTGAGCGAGAAGCGGGTTACAACCCCAAACCGGCCATGCGATGATCTCCGCGCCTCGATTGCTCAATTCACGGGCGACCTCTGGAAAGAAACCGTCGTAGCAAATCATCATTCCGATCTTGCCGATCTTTGTGTCGAAAACCGGATAATCATCACCCGGTGTAACTCCAGCTTCGACCTCACTGTGCGGTAAACAGACTTTTCGATATTTGCCGATGAGGCGACCATCGGACCCAAGCAATACCGCTGTATTGAAAACTTCGCGACCGGCTCGCTCATACAAGCTCACCACGATGTGCAGGCGGTGTTTTCGCGCGAGCGCACCGAAATACTCCGATGTCGGCCCCGGAATCACCTCCGCAGTCTCGTGTGGTTTCTTGCCGGTGCGCACATACGGCACCGTCTCGCCCAGCACCACCAGGTCCGCTTTTTTATCAGCAGCCTTGGCGATGAGTGGTGCGAATTCCTCGCAATTCGCCCGCATCGATTTTCCCGATGGGATGTGATGAATCGTGGCGAGCTTCACCTTGCGAGGAGCCGGTGGCGATGTCGCCGCAAACTTCACATCGCTCCACATCACCTGACTTCGCGGTGCCCACTGCAAATGCAATTCCACCACCGCACGAGTCGCCTTTAGCGGCGCGCGATAATTGCCCGATACTACCGTCCAACCCAACTTGTCCACGACGCCATCCATCGGATGCTCCGGTTCCGCCATCGGCAACCTTCCCAATTCCTGTCCTGGCGGCGCATCGGCCTGCACCATTTTCCCATTATCGTCCTGCCAACAAATCCGCGCCACAACACTGCGCCGAGGCACCGCGACATTCGTCACTTTTCGAAGCGCGTGAAACTGATAATGAAAACCACCTTTCACTGAAACAGCTTTCTGAAACCAACCCTGCTGCCCGATGGAATCATCGGTCGTGATGATCAAGATGCCCACTCCATCTGTCGCGCCTTTTGCATCGATAGAAAATTTGGGGCGAATTTCTTCACGTGCCGATTGCTCCGTCCAACCGTTCTCATTCACCCGAGCCACGGGTCTGGCTTGTCCGCCGACCAACTGCTGCCCCAATGCCAGCAGACAAACCACACCATTCAATCGCATCATCATTCTCCTATCGCAGAAATTCCAGAGGTTCATCGCATGAGGCTCCGCTAAGGCGACTCGGTTGGGCAAGGATTGTTTCGGTGAGCATCCTCACAATGGTTTTGCATCACCGCTCACGACGATTCACAATGAGCCATCGAACATTCAACATCGCCAAAAGCCTCCATCAAAAAGGTGGTCCTAGCCAGTTTCATCGGCACAGCGATCGAGTGGTATGATTTTTTCCTCTACGGCACAGCAGCGGCCCTCGTGTTCAATAAACTATTCTTCCCCACTATTGAACCTGCTGCCGGCACCATGGCCGCCTTCGCCACCTACGCAGTCGGTTTTTTCGCGCGCCCCATCGGCGGCGTAATCTTCGGTCATTTCGGAGACCGCATCGGCCGCAAATCCATGCTCGTGACCACGCTTATGATGATGGGAGTGGCGACAGCGCTCATCGGTGTGCTGCCCACTTACGAGAAAGCGGGATTGCTCGCGCCTGTCCTGCTTGTCGCCTTACGATTCGTGCAAGGCATCGGCGTCGGCGGCGAATGGGGTGGAGCAGTCCTGATGGCCGTGGAGCACGGCGATGGAAAACAACGCGGTCTGCGTGGCAGTTGGGTGCAAGCCGGTGTGCCGGTCGGCCTGCTGCTGGCTACTGGCACATTCACCCTCTTCGCTTCATTGCCCGAGCAAAGTTTCCTCGCGTGGGGTTGGCGAGTGCCATTCCTGCTGGGAATTCTACTCACGGGTGTGGGATTGTTCATCCGGCTGCATGTGCTGGAAAGCCCCGCATTCGACCGCATGAAATCAGCGCGGCCCGTGGCAAAATTGCCCATCATCGAGACGTTGCGCGAACATCCCCGCAACGTACTGCTGGCGATGGGCGCTCGCTTTGCCGAGAACGCCTACTTCTACATTTTCACCGTCTTCGTGCTGACCTACTCCACGCAACAACTCCAACTGGAAAAAACCATCGTGCTCAACGGAGTCCTCATGGGTTCGCTTGTGCAGATCGGAATGATTCCTTTTTTCGGTGCGTTGTCCGATCGAGTCGGACGCCGCCCCGTTTATCTTGGCGGCGCACTGTTCCTGGCGTTTTTCGCATTTCCGTTTTTCTGGCTCGTGGATACAAAATCCGGAAGTGCCATCCAATTGGCCATTGTCATCGGCATGATCGGTCACTCGGCGATGTACGGTCCGCAGGCGGCATTTTTCTCCGAGCTATTCAGCACGCGCGTCCGTTACAGCGGCGCGTCGCTTGGCTACCAACTCGCCTCGCCACTGGCAGGAGGATTGGCACCGCTCATCGCCGCCGCTCTGTTGAACTGGTCTGGAAACAAACCTTGGCCGATCTCGCTCTACCTCGTGGGCACAGCGTTGGTGACACTCTTGGCCGTGTGGCTGGCTAAAGAAACGCGCGGCAACGATCTCAGTTAATTTGCCTGCGTTGATACGGGCACATCAATCGCGCTCGATGGCCATGGCAATGCCCATTCCGCCACCCACACAAAGCGAGGCGATGCCGCGCTTGAAATCCGCATCCTCCATGAGATGCAAGAGAGTGACGAGCACTCGCGCGCCACTGCAACCAACAGGGTGACCGAGTGCGATCGCACCGCCACGCTGATTGACTTTCTGAATATCCAAATGAAGTTCCTGAACGCAAGCGATCGTTTGCACCGCAAATGCCTCATTCAATTCAACTGCGTCCACGGATGAAAGTGGCCAGCCTGTCTCTTCGCACAATTGACGAATCGCCCCGATAGGACCCAATCCCATCATCGCCGGATCGCAGCCAACGACCGTGACGCCGACAATCCTCGCCCTCGATTGCAATGGGTGTTCCGCCAATGCTGCGCTGTTGGCCACAAGAATCAGGGCTGCACCATCATTGATGCCCGATGAATTGCCTGCGGTGACTGTGCCATTCTTGCGAAATGCCGGCTTGAGCAACGCCAGCTTTTCCAGCGTCGTGTCCGAGCGCGGATGCTCATCCTCATCAACGACTCCATCGGTGGAATTCACCGCGACTATTTCCCGACGCAGCAGAGTGCGATTGGCAGCCGCTTTGTTCTGACTGTGAAAAGCCCAATCGTCCTGCGCATTTCTTGAAATCTTAAAACTGTCCGCAATCCGTTCGGCAGTTTCGCCCATGCCAATGTGCAGCACCGGATCGGAAAGCCCATCGGCAAATATCGAATCCACCAATGCAGCATCGCCAATCTTCTTTCCGAACCGCAAATCCAAGCTGTAGTGCGGCGCACGGCTCATCACATCAACTCCGCCAGCCAATGCCAGTGACGCCTCGCCCTCTGCAATGGCCGATGCAGCAAGTGCGACCGACTTGAGACCCGAAGCGCAGGCCATGTTCACCGTGAAGGCGGGTGATGCCTGTGGCAAACCTAGTCGCAATCCGAGTTGTCTTGCCACGTTCATCCCGGAACCAGCCTGCAAAACTTGTCCAAGAATGACCTGCCCAATATGAGGTTTGAGTTCGTTGGAGACGACCGACTCGGCAACCTGCGTCGCCAACTCGGCAACAGAAATCGATTTGAATCCGCCGCCAAATCGACCGATCGCCGAACGTTTCGCAGAGACGATGTGGATGGGTTGCTTGTAAATCATGTCAGGAATTCAGAAAACAAGTTTGGGGCATCGGACTATATTCGCCGATGATCGGAGTCAATTCCATCTGCGCAAGAACATCACGTTGCAGATCCGCACCCGCGGCCAGTTCGCGCAACGCCAGTCCGCGCGGAGTGAGTTCGAATACCGCACGCTCGGTGACAAAGAGAACCTGCTGTCCGTTGGCCAGCGCAGTTGCTCCGTGAAAACAATTCTGCTGCACGCGCTGCACGAACTTCGCGTGTTGCCCTTCACGGATGATTCGCAAACGGCCGTCGCTCACCGCAACCTCCAATTCTCCCACGCGCAAGGTGCTGCAGAAAACAACGCGGCGCGCACTTTGCGCGATGTTCACAAAACCGCCCACGCCGGCGAACCGTCCTGCAAATGTGCTCACATTCACGTTGCCCTCGGCATCCACCTCCGCTGCGCCAAGTACTGCAATGTCGAGTCCGCCCCCATCGTAGAAATCAAACTGAGCAGGTTGATCAACGACGGCTTCGGGAAAATGACTGCAACCAAAACTCAGCCCGGAAGCCGGGACGCCGCCGATGGGGCCACTCTCCAATGTGAGTGTGAATTCCTCCAGTCGGCCTGTCTCCGCAGCAACAGTCGCGACCGCCTCAGGCAGGCCGATGCCAAGATTCACCATGTCGCCACGACGGATTTCCATGAGCGCGCGGCGCCCAATAATTTTCCGTTCCGAAAACGGCATGGCGGGGAACTCGATGCGGCCACCGGCTGTGGTCACGTAATTTTCGTTGAAGGTTTCGGCAAAAGTCTGCGGATGTTCGGAGGGTTGCGCGACGACAATAAAATCCACCAGTGCGCCGGGAACGCGGACAGATTTGGGGTCTGCCACGCGGTCAACGATTCGCTCCACTTGCGCAATGACAATGCCTCCGTGATTGCGAGCGGCCTGCGCGATGGGCAATACTTCGCCGATGATCCCTTCGCGTTCCAAAGTCAGGTTGCCGAGCCGATCAGCAGACGTGGCGCGAATGATGCCGACGTGAATTGGAAATGTGCGGTATCGCAGCCAAGGCTGACCATCGAGCAGGAGGAGTTCGACTAGCGGCTCGGTCGTGCGCGCGTTCAATCTGCCGCCGCCGTTGACGGGATCGATGAATGTGTTCATGCCTACTTTGGTGAACACGCCGGGACGTTTGGCGGCGATTTCGCGCAGCAGAGCGCAGATAACGCCTTGAGGCAAATTGTAAGCCTCGATCTCGTTGTCCAAAGCCAGCCGACCGAGTTTGGGCGCGAGATTCCAATGGCCGCCCACCACTCGCCGAATTAGCCCGCGATGAGCGAAATGGTTCAGACCAAGATTGCCTCGGTCGCCTTGACCGGCGGCATAAAGCAACGTCAACCCAACTGGCGTTTGCGACTGGAGAAATCGTTGTTCCAACGCAGCTGTGATTGCCTCGGGATGACCCGCTCCAATAAATCCGCCCACGGCGATTGTGACACCATCGGGGATGGCAGCGACAGCTTCTGCGGCAGAGACAATGCGCGCCGCCCCCCTCATCCGCGCCAGCCTCCATTCACTTCGATGGATTGACCAGTGATGTAGGACGCGAGTGGCGAACAGAGGAAAAGTGCCGTTGTCGCGATTTCTTCTGGGGCACCGAATCGACCGAGCGGGATATTCTTGAGCATTTCCGTGCGCACGGGATCTGGAATGGTCGCTGCCATTGCCGTGTCCACCACGCCCGGCACGATGGAGTTGACGCGAATACCGCGCCGAGCCACTTCGCGACTGATCACGCGCATCATCGCCATCACGCCCGCTTTGGCTGAAGCGTAATTTGTCTGGCCAAAAAAACCGACGAGGCCCGCGATGCTGCCCAAGCTGACGATGGCACCCCCATCGCGCATATTCTCGAGACCATATTTGCAGCAATAAAAAACGCCGTTGAGGTTCACGTTGATCACCGACTGCCATTCGTCGGGCGACATCTTTGAAAGTGTCCGATCGCGGATGATCGCGGCGTTGTTGATCAGAAAATCCAGCCCGCCAGAACGCTCTTTCACTTCCTCCATCATCCTGCGCACGGCATCGGCATCGGACACATCGGCTGCGATGACAGTGGCACTGTTCGCGCGCTCTGCGTTGAGCAGGCCAGCCAGATTAGCGGCGTCATCTCCCGTGCTTCCCATCGCAGGATGATTGATCACCACATTGGCGCCAGCGCGATGAAATGTCCGCGCTATCTCCGCCCCGATTCCTTGCGATGCTCCGGTGATAAGGGCGGTCTTGTCTGCAAGATCAATGCTGATGCTCATGGAGAAGGTTGAAATGAAGCCAGCAGCCCATCAATTGCAATCAAATTGATAGGCATCGAGGGGGTTGCCGTGCAGCAATTCAAGCCGGTTCCTGCTGGCTGATGCAGTGGAATGAGCCGAGGCCCCAGATAAGTTCTGTCGAGTCCACGCCGATGACGCGGCGATCGGGGAATTCGCGCTGCAAAATTTCCAGCGCACGGGTGTCGTTCGCGTCGCCATAAGTGGGCACCAGCACGATGCCGTTGGCGATATAGAAATTGGCGTAGCTCGCGGGCATGCGCTGGCCATCAATCTCCCGCAAGGCGGGCATCGGCAACTCCACGATGCGCAACGGGCGGCCCGTCTCATCCTTCATCGCGCGCAGGCGTTTTAAGTTATCCTTCAGCGGCCGGTGGTTTTCGTCCGCAGGATTTTCTTCCACCACGGTGACGACGGTGTTCGGGCCGACAAAGCGCGTGAGATCATCCACGTGCCCATCGGTGTCGTCGCCCGCGATGCCATCGCCCAGCCACAGGATGTTTGTCACGCCCAGATAATCTTTGAGATACTGCTCAATCTGCGCCTGGTTGAGATGCGGATTGCGATTGGGATTGAGCAGGCAACTCTCCGTGGTGAGGAGCGTGCCACAGCCGTTGACATCAATCGCGCCGCCTTCCATCACGATGCCGGGCGAGAAAAGCGGCAGGCCGCGCAGCTTCGCCACATGTTGCGGCACGGCGTCGTCCAGATCAAAGGGCGGATACTTATTGCCCCACGCGTTGTAACCCCAATCCACAATCGCACGCTCGCGTTTGCCGTGCTGCTCACGCACAAGAAAGATCGGGCCGTGATCGCGGCACCACGGCTCATAAGAGGGAAAGTGATGGAAGCAAACGCGCGCCATCGGTGTCCGCTCCTTCTCCAACAACCCGCGCACCCACGCCTCCATCTCCGCATGCCAGACGTTGATGTGCACGTCTTCGCCCTGCACGAGATGTTTGATCAACGTGGCGTACACCGGCGGCACCGTGTCGTACTTGTCGGGAAAGCTGATCCCCTCCGGGCGCGGCCAGGTGAACCACGTGGCCTCATGCCTCTCCCATTCGGCGGGCATACGATAACCAAGTTGCGCGGGCGTTTCGGACATGGCAGCGGCAAGCTACTGTCCGGAGTCATTCGCGCAATGCGAAAACGTGACCGTTGCGTTTGAAATAAAGTCCGGCAATCTCCCGCTGCTTGAAATGGCAACCGAAAACAGGCCGTGCTCGATGGATCTGTGGCGGCATTGCCGGCCTGCTGCTCACGCTCGCATTTCCTCCGTTCAACATTTCTGCGACAGCTTGGATCGCGCCCGGGCTGATGCTTTTTGCAACGGCTGGTGCTACGCCCCGTGTCCGCTTCTCGACTGGATTTGTCGCAGGACTCACCCATTTTCTTTCCTCACTCTACTGGCTGTTACACATCCCGTTCCCGCAAACGGCGTGGCTCGGCTGGTTGGCATTGGGCACTTATTGCGCGCTGTATTTTGCGGTGTGGACTTGGCTTTGCTGGAAACTGTCACCGTCTGCTAATCTCGTTTCTGACGCCGAAGCAATGATAGATGTCTCGGCTTGGTGGCGACGCCAACTCTGGCTGATACAATGCGCGGCGGCGTGGGTGGCGCTGGAATTTCTGCGCGGCTGGTTGCTCACCGGGTTTCCGTGGAATTACCTCGGCGTGTCACATTTTCAAACACTGCCATTGGTGCAAATCTCTTCGGTGGCCGGCGTGCTCGCTCTGTCATTCCTGTTGGTGTGGTTTTCTGCCGCACTACTCAGCACCACCGTCAGCATCATCCACCAGCCAATGAAACGCTGGGCGTGGCTGCGTGAATTGTCCCTGTCGCTCACGATATTGATGGTTGTGGTTGGCTGGGGATTTGTCCGCTCATCACGAACAGAATCGGATGTGCACCATCTGCGATTGGCTTTGGTGCAACCGAGCGTGCCACAGAAAATAAAATTCAATCCGGAAGAAAATGCGAAAGCATTCCGGACTGTTTTAGAATTATCCGAGCTGGCGCTAGCGGCCAAACCCGACCTGTTGGTCTGGCCTGAAGCAGTCGTGCCCGGCTTGTTGCGCCATGATGTCGAATTGCGCATGGTCGTGACCGAGTTGGCGCAGACGAACAAAGTCTGGATGCTGTTGGGTGCGGACGATGCGGAACCGCGACAGGATGACCCCGCGAAGGCAGACTACTTCAACAGCGCATTTCTCGTCGCGCCAGATGGCCGATTGGCGGCGAAGTACGACAAGCGACACCTCGTCATGTTCGGCGAATACGTGCCGCTGACGAAATGGTTGCCATTCCTGAAATGGTTCACGCCGGTGGGCTCTGGGTTCACGCCGGGCACCGGTCCGGCGCGATTTGTGATATCGCACCCCGAGCGCAGCACAACATTCTCGCCACTGATTTGTTTTGAAGACTTGCTTCCGCAACTAGCCAGAGAGAGTGCAGCTGGCGATGTGGATGTTTTGATCAACCTCACCAATGGCGGTTGGTTTGGCGAAAGCGCACAGCAATGGCAGCACGCGGCGAACGCAGTTTTTCGCGCGGTGGAAACGGGACGCCCACTGGTGCGTTGCACAAACAACGGGTTGACCTGCTGGGTGGACTCGCGCGGGCGTGTTCACGATGCAGGGTTTGATGGAGTGAGCGACATTCACAGCGCTGGATTCAAGATCGTGAATGTCCCGATCGGCGTGCGCGAACAGACTTTTTATCTGAAATACGGCGACTGGTTTGCGTGGCTGTGTTCGGCGGCGACGCTGGTGGCTTTTTCACTGTCGACCATCCTCCATCGGGATTCCGCCAGAAAAGGCTGGGCATCGCCGAGTGCCACGCCGTAAGTTGGGAGCGTATGTTTGATACGATCAAAGTTTTGCTGGGGCAACAGGCGGACAAAGTCTCGAATCTACGGAGGTTTCTTTGACGTCGCCAACGCGCAAAAGCGGCTTGTTGAGATCGAGAGTTTGATGGCCGCCGACAATTTCTGGAATCACCGTGAGCAGGCACAGAAATTGGTCGATGAATCCTCGATCATTCGCAAACGGATTGATCCCTTCCTTGTCATCGAGAAACAAATCGTAAATCTCACGGAACTGGTCGCGCTGGGAGAATCTGAGCCTGAGGCAACTCAAGCCCAAGTGTTCGCCGAGATCGAAGCTGAATCGAACCGATTTACGAATGAGCTGACGAGCATCGAGCTTCGAGTTCTTCTCAACGGCAAGTACGACAAGAATAATTGCATCTTGAGCATCAATGCGGGCGCAGGCGGAACGGAATCGTGCGACTGGGCCAGCATGTTGGTGCGCATGTATCAACGCTGGTGCGAATTGCGCGATTGGGAATGCGAGATGGCCGATGTGCTGGCGGGAGAAGTGGCGGGATTCAAGAGTTGCACGCTGTTCATCCGCGGTGAAAATGCCTACGGCTTTGCAAAGGCCGAACGCGGCGTGCATCGCCTCGTTCGCATCTCTCCGTTCGATTCAAACAAGCGGCGCCACACGAGTTTCTCCAGCGTGGATGCCGTGGCTGAAATCGAGGAAGACACGGAGATTGATATTCCGGAAGTTGAATTGCGCGTGGACACTTACCGCGCGGGTGGCAAGGGCGGACAGAACGTCAACAAGGTGGAAACAGCGGTGCGGATCACACACATTCCCACGGGCATTGTGGCAGCCAGTCAGAACGAACGGTCGCAACATCAAAACCGAAGCATTGCGTTGCGCATGGTCTATTCCAAATTACTCGCGCACCGACTCGACGCACAAAAGGCGGAGATGGAACGATTCTACGGCGAGAAAGGCAGCATTTCGTGGGGCAGCCAGATTCGCAGCTATGTATTGCAACCTTACAGGATGGTGAAAGATTTGCGCACGGGAGTTCAGACAAGCGATGTGCAAGCGGTGCTCGATGGCGGACTCAACCCATTCGTCGAAGCCTGGCTGCGCGCCGGTTGTCCATCGAAACGGCAAGCCAATGTCGAGGATCCCGAATGAGCATTCTGGCGGAGATTGTCGCGCACAAACGCACGGAAATATCACGACTGCCGGAGACGCAACCGAGTCTCGATAAATTACGCGCAGCGATTGCCATTGGCGGTCCTCGGCGCGATTTCCTGAAAGCACTTCGCGAAGCACATGGCGGAATGGCTTTGATTGCCGAGGTAAAAAAAGCTTCGCCGTCTGCCGGCATCATCCGACCTGATTTTGATCCGGTCCAGATCGCCCTGCAATACGAGGCGGCTGGGGCGACGTGTTTGTCGGTGCTCACTGACGAAAAATATTTTCAAGGCTCGCTCGATTATCTAAAACGAATCCGTGCGGCAGTGAGACTGCCGTTATTGCGGAAGGATTTCATCATCGATGAACGGCAGATTCTCGAGGCGATTGAATGGGGAGCGGATGCCATCCTGCTCATCGCGGCGATTCTTGACGGTGACCGACTGAACTCACTGCATGATCTGGCGACGAGCGCTGGATTGACCGTGCTCGTTGAAGTTCATAACGAACAGGAACTCGATGTTGTCTTGAAAATTGGCGCAAAATTGGTCGGAGTCAATAATCGGGACTTGGCGACGTTCAAAGTGGATCTGGCGGTGTGCGAACGATTGGCAGCGAGGATGGATCTGTCGCAACAAATGCTGGTGGCCGAAAGCGGGATACATCATCGGCGCGATGTGGAGCGACTTTCAGCTTGCGGCGCGAAAGCGATTTTGGTGGGTGAATCGTTGATGCGAGCGCCGGAAATTGATGCGAAGATTTTTAGTTTATTGGGAAGGGCATGAAACCGAAGCTCGATGTTTTAGTGATCGAAGATTCTGAGCTGGACTCGAAAATCCTGCTTCAGCTCATCCAAGCCGGCGGTTTCGAAGTTCATTCCATCCGCGTGGAAACTGGCGGCGACCTTCGATCTGCAATTAATAATGGTCACTGGGATTTGATTCTCGCTGATTACAATCTACCGATGCTGAAAGGACCGGAGGCACTGCGAGTGGTGCAGGAAACTGGCAAGGACATCCCCTTCATCGTTATTTCCGGCGGAATTGGCGAGGACCTGGCCGTGCAAATCATGAAGGCAGGTGCGCATGATTATCTGATGAAAGGGGCCTTGGCACGGCTGGTGCCGGTGGTGGAACGCGAAGTGCGCGAAGCACGCGATCGACAAGCCCGACGAACGGCGGAAGCCGGACTGCGCGCGGCGGATGAACAATTTCGTGTGGCGCGGGAAATCCAGCAGCGGCTGTTTCCGAAGGCTCCGCCGTTGATTGATGGGTACGACATCGCGGGTGTTTCATTTCCTGCGGCGGAGACGGGCGGTGATTATTTCGATTTCATCCCGATGTCGACGGGCACGTGGGGGTTGGTGGTGGGCGATGTGACGGGACATGGCATCGGCCCGGCCCTGCTGATGTCGGAGGCGAGAGCGTATCTACGAATTCTTGCGCGGTACGGCGATGAAGTGGGCGACATTCTCGCACGCGCGAACACGGTTTTGACTGAGGATTTGGGAGACGAACGCTTCGTGACGTTGTTGCTGGCGAAACTGGATCCCGCTGCGCGCCGATTGTATTACGCCAACGCAGGTCACCCGCCCGGATTTGTCATCGATCGAAACGGAGCATTGCGACTCGAACTTCGTCGCACCGGAATGCCACTGGGACTTTGCCCGGATGTTTCATACACTCCTGCATCGCCGGTCGAATTGATTTCCGGAGAAATCGTGGTACTCGTGAGTGACGGCTTTGAGGAGGCGATGTCGCCGCATCAGGAAATGTTCGGCAGAGAACGGTTGATCGAGTGCCTCTCTGCTAACCATCGGGCATCGGCGAGAGAAATCCTTGCGCGAATTCATGAGGCTGTTGAATCGCATGCAGGCGATGGAGGGCAGCAAGATGATTACACGGCCGTCGTTCTGAAGGTTTTGTAATTTGCGGGAAAAGGGTTGCCAGAGTGCGGCAGCCGCCTATTCTGCCCGCTCTTCGTGCGAAGTGTTCGGGACGTAGCGTAGCTTGGTAGCGCGCTTCCTTGGGGTGGAAGAGGTCGTGAGTTCAAATCTCACCGTCCCGACCATTTCATCCTCCACAGCTATCCAAAAGCGATCGCTCAAATAGTTTTCATCCACTCGACTAGCTCAGCCTGAACTGACTCGACTGACAACTTATCCAAGTTTGCCCCACCACGAACAAGTCGAATGCTTTTTCCCAACGGCTGCCAGATGGATTCATTCGTCGCCCCCCAAATCGCGAGCACCGGCAACCCCAACGCGGCGGCCAAATGCGTGATGCCTGAATCGTGTCCAATGAACGCATCACAAACCGACATTTGCCGAGCCAGTTCATCCAATGGCAACTCCTGAGCAATCTCAATTCGGTTTGTGGGCAACTGGACACTGATTTCCCGAAGCGCGGCATCTTCTGATTCCCCTCCCACCAACAGGATTTTCCAGTCTGAATGTTCGAGAAACCAGTTGAGCAACTGGCACCAACTCTCCGATGGCCAGTTTTTCTTTTTGCTGCCGCTGCCCAAGTGCGCGGCGAGAGTTCTCATCTTTGTCAAAGGCAACCCGACCGAACTCGACAACCTGAATTGCGGCACGCGATCCGCATCAGGGATCCCGAATTCCTTCAAAGGCGACAGCAACAAGTCCACACAATGGATATTACCATCTTCACTCGGGCGAGGTGGCGCGACGATCACCTTGCCACGCGTGCAGAACTTCAGATGGGATTCAAATACCTTGTCGGCATCGTCTGCATAAGCCAATACGAGTTCCGATCTGGAAAATAAATCCACACAACGCGAATCCAACTGCCCATCTTCGATGTAAAATCCGGCAAGCGAACGCGACTGGACATCATGAAATCCATCAACCAAACCTGAACTCAACATGAGCGTAGCCATTCTTTGCGGCTCGAAGAGGTCGATCCAACATTTCGGCCACCGCTTGCGGATGGCTGCGAGCACGGGCGCAACAAGGATGCAATCACCTATCGCCCCAGTTCGAATCACGACAGCCCGTTTTATCATAGACATCTGCACTTCTAAAAACTAGTTTGATCAAGCAACACGTATCCCAACATCATTATGAAAAACATCTATATCGTCTGTGCCATCGCAGCCATAAGCGCTGCCATCAGCCTCGCAGCAATTGCTGAGGACAAACAACCTTCAAACGAAATCCGTGAACAGGCCAAGAAATTGCATCATCAGGCCAAGGAACTTCGCGAACAAGGGAAAATCGACGCTGCGGAACGCGTTGAACAAGAATTGAAGGCTCTCATTCACGCAGCCGAATCCAACAAAAAAGAGGGCATCAAAGAAGGTGTCAAAAAAGAAAGTGGCAATAAAGAAGGCGTTAAGAAAGAGGGTGCCGTAAAGGAAGGTGTCAAAAAAGAAGGCGGCAACAAGGAACAGGTGAAGTCAGACCCGAAAGAACGGATGCATCACCTCAAGCTCGCCATCGAGCACCTTCGCGCGGCCGGCCACAACGAGCTTGCTCAAAAGCTCGGCGAAGAATTCAAACATGCCGAGGGAAAAAACGTCGAGCACGCTGAACCCAAGATCAAGAATCCTCACCCTGATCAAAAGCCGACCCAAAAGCCCAAAGGTGAATCAAACGATACGGAATCACTTCGCCGTGAAGTTCAGGAATTGAAAGCAGCTCTCCAAGAAATCCGAGCCCACCTCAAGGAGAAGCGCTAGTTCGAAACACGGTCAGGCCAAGCACCAGTAGAAGTGCGGCCAGACCAACGCGAGCGATGGCCATCGTTTTGATGCGTCCATCGTTCGCGGTCGCCCATTCCAACAGATCGCGGGCGCGCCAAGGTGAAACCGTGAACCACATTCCCACCACCACCCACACGTAGGCGATTGCCACCAGCAACAGCCGCCAATCCGTCTCCACGATTCGGGCCATTTCCACGGTCGATTTTGCCAGCAACAGCAGGATGATCGCCATCCCACGCACGGCCAGATAGTCCTTCACGAACATACAAACGAGCACTGCCAGCAGGATAAACCCGCCGCGCAAAAGGGTTTTGTAGGCTGCGAAATCGGCCAGCGACTCGTTTTCGAAGATGTACAGAAACCAAGCCGTGCCGATTGCGACTGTCACGTAGCCCAGCGTTGTGGAACGCGGGATTCGCTTTGCCGAGGCGCGAAACTTGTCCGGATAGGCAAGCGCCCAAACCGCCTTCGCCATTGTGGCCACGCCCAACAATATTGATAACGTGTAAAGTTGCATCGTTGTTTAATCCAGATTCAAAGCGGCATCGCCGTACAAAGTAAATAATCCCGTCCGTTCCACACGCACTCGCAACTGATGACCCACTTGTCTTGGCGAGCCATCGAAAACCACTATCCGATTACAACGCGTCCGGCCCTCGAGTCGCGCACGATTCTTTCGACTCGGCCCCTCCACCAAAATATCCACTTCCTTTCCGAGAAAGGCCTGACATTTGCGCGTCGCTATTTCGTCGATCATTTTCAACAGTCGCGCATGTCGTTCCTCGATGATTGGCTGTGGTACGAGGTCTGGCATCGCTGCCGCAGGCGTGCCCTTTCGTGGGCTGTACTTGAAAACGAAGGCATTGTCGAACTCAACCTCACGACAAAGCGAAAGCGTCTGCTCAAAATCATTTTCACTCTCGCCGGGAAATCCGACGATGAGATCGGTGGTGATTCCCATCTCCGGACGAACAGCGCGTAGTTTGTTGATGACTTCCAGAAAACGTGCGCGCGAGTAACCTCGGTGCATCAACTTCAGCACGCTGTCACTGCCGCTCTGCACGGGAATGTGTGCGCTCTCAACCAATTTCGGCAACCGGCTGTAGGCATCGACCAAATCATCGCCATAACCTTTCGGATGCGGCGATGTGAATCGGATGCGTTCGAGTCCATCGATGGCATGAACAGCTTCGATCAGCTGAACAAAGGGCGACTTGCCATCGAGCACGGGATAATCGCGTTTACCAAAGCTGGTCACAATCTGACCGAGCAGCGTGATTTCCTTGGTGCCATTGGCGACCAGTTCGCGACACTCATCGGCAATATCCTCGATCGTCCGACTCCGCTCAGTCCCACGAGTGAAAGGCACGATGCAAAAAGTGCAATGCTGGTTGCATCCTTGCATGATACTGACAAATGCAGTGACGACGGGATTTCCATTGGTCACATGCTCGCGAATCGTCGCCTCACTCCCCGCTTCCTCAGAAACATCCACTACTTTCGTACGTCGGCTAGAAATCAAATCATCCACGTATTCGGCAGTCCGATGAAACTTTTGCGTGCCGAGCACAAGACTCACATTGGGCAACTTGTCGAGAAGCTCCTGACCACGACTCTGCGCCATACAACCCAAAAAACCGAGCACCACCTTCCGGTGACCGCGCCGAACCTCCGCAGCTATATTCTGCATCTTGGCAATCGCCTTCTGCTCGGCGAGATCTCGTACACTGCAAGTGTTGAGTAAAATCACGTCAGCCGACTTCTCGGTCCGTGAGATGGAATACCCTTTGGCCACGAGCTGCGCAGCGACGGCCTCGCTATCGCGCTCGTTCATTTGGCATCCGTAAGTCTTGATGTAGACGCTGGGCATTTCCGAAGTGGGCGAAATTACGGCAGCCAATCCCGCTTTGAAAGTCGGAAGATTTTGAAACGTGGCGATTGAATGCGCCGCGTAGCTTTGCTACACACACGCGCGATGCAATCATCCGAGAAGCAGGACATCCACAGCGAGGAATTCCTGCGCATGCTGATGCGCCGCCAACTCCGCCTCTCCATCGCCTGCGCGGCGGCATTTCTCATCGCGCTCATCGGCATGCCGCTGGCCAATTACTACGCGCCCGATTTCATGGCCCAGCGGGTTTTCGGATTCACTCTGAGCTGGCTCATTCTCGGCGTTCTCTTTTTTCCGTTCGTCTGGATTATTTCATTTAGTTTCATCAAACGCTCCATCGCGCTGGAAGAAGATGAAGTCCGTTCCGTGCAGGCACCGCAACCGGCGAAGGATGGGGAGCGCCGGCCATGAATATCGACCCGTGGATTTTTGCGTTCAGCGCCGTCACGGTGGCCGTCACCATTGCAATGGGGATTTGGTCGGCTAAAAAATCCAAGACTGCCAGTGACTTTTTTGTCGCTGGCCGCTCGGTCTCCGTGGGCTGGAATGCCAGCGCCATTTCTGGCGAATACCTCTCGGCCGCTTCTTTCATGGGCGTGGCCGGCATGGTGATGTCCAGCGGCTACGACGCGCTGTGGTATCCGGTCTGTTATGCCTGTGGTTATCTTTTCCTTTTGCTCTTCATCGCCGGCCCTCTGCGACGGTTCGGTGCGTACACAATTCCCGACTTTGCCGAAGGTCGTTTCGACTCGCCGCTCTTCCGCAAAATCGCCGTCTGCTTCGTGCTCTTCATCGGCTTCTTTTACACCATGCCGCAGATGAAGGGCGCGGGTACGACACTCGCCTATATTTTCCCCGGCCTGCCATATTGGGTGGGCGTGGTGCTGGTGGGGGTTGTCATCACGCTCAACGTCGCGCTCGGCGGTATGAAAGGCATCACGCTCGTGCAAGCCTGCCAGTACTGGATGAAGATGTTCGCCATCTCCCTGCCCGTCTTCGTGCTCCTCTCGGTGTACGGCCATTATGGAAATCATCTGCAAGCCAACCTCGTGAAGGAATCCTCGAGCATCATTTCTTCGGGCGACACTACTAGCAGCCTGGAGATGGCAGACAAACTCAACCGCAAACCGTTGCCCGAAAAATCCCCCGCCGATTCCATCTGGCTGAATCCCTTCGGCCCACTCACCACCAAGGCCGTGGATACGGCGATCAAGGCCGCCCCGGACGCCGCCCGCAAATCGGAACTCCAATCCCAGCGCCGCCCCTACTCGCTTCTCTACACCTACTCGCTCATCATCGCACTGGTCTGCGGCACGGCCGGCCTGCCGCACATCCTCGTCAGATTTTACACCAACCCCGACGGCGTCGCCGCCAAGCGCACCACCATGTGGGTGATGATTTTAATCGGCGTTTTTTACGTCTTCCCGCCGGTGTTCGGCGTGCTCGGCCGCAATCTCATGCCCGACCTTTACAACGGCCTCGCCGGCGTGAAAGGCACCGACGGCGTCGTGCTGCGCCTGCCCACCCTTCTCTCGGAACGCTACGGCCTGCTCGGTTCCGTCTTGAGCGGCATCACCTGCGCGGGAGCCTTCGCCGCATTCATGAGCACGTTCTCCGGCCTGCTCGTTTCCATGACAGGCGCGCTCGCCCACGACGTGTACGGCCGCATCCTGCGCCCCAGCTCCACTCCCGACGAGCGCATGCGCATGTTCAAACTTTGCGCCGTCATTTGCGGCGCGGGTGCCATCGTGCTGGGATTTCTCGTGGAAGCATTTGAAATCAACAAAATGGTCGGCTGGGCCTTTGCCATCGCCGCCACCAGTTATTTTCCCCTCCTCTTCCTCGCCACTTGGTGGCGCGGCATCACGATGAAAGGCGCAGCCACCGGCATGCTCGTGGGCGGCACACTGAGTTTACTCGCCATCGCCAGCACCATGTTTGCCGACCAGGCAAAATGGGCCGGCGACCTGAAAACTTTTTACGCCACGCATCCCCTCCTGCGCATCCTCGCCGAACAGCCCGCCATTTGGGGACTGCCGCTGGCCATGCTGCTCATGATCATCATCAGCAAGCTCACCGCCAAAGATATTCCCGCCGACATCCGAATGAAGATGCTCGTCCTGCATGCCCCCGAGAAACTCGGCCTCAAACAGGAATACATCCAGGAACACCAGCAAAGCCACTAAGTGGCCGCGCGATCACGCCGCTGGATTGGACAACACTTCCGACACGGCTTCGCGAAGGGCGCTGACCATCCGGCGCACTTGCGTTGCCGAAGCGCAATATGGCGGCATGAGCACGACGACGTTTCCAATGGGACGAGTCAACACTCCGCGCCGAGCCATGGCTTCACAAACGCGGATCCCTACACGCTCGCGCAAATCAAATGGCTCGCGTT
This sequence comes from Akkermansia muciniphila, assembly GCA_945903605.1. Lineage (GTDB taxonomy): Bacteria > Verrucomicrobiota > Verrucomicrobiia > Limisphaerales > UBA1100 > CAMDOH01. The sequence continues at coordinate 84,474 of CAMDOH010000001.1, read as the reverse complement.
TACGCCAGTTGCGGACGAGTTCGATGCCGGCAATCAATCCCACTTGCCGGATATCGCCGACGTGTTGCAATGGCCAAAGTGATTCCAATTCCGTGCGCAACGATTGCTCAAGCGAGCGGCGCGCTTTGATTGAAGCCGAGGATTCCAGCACGTCCAGACTCGCCAGTGCAGCCGCTGCGCCGAGTTGGTTGCCTGTGAAGCTGTGACCGTGGAAAAAAGTTTTGAACTCAGCGTACTCGCCGAGAAATGAATCGAACACCGCCTGCGTCGTCAGCGTTGCAGCCATGGGGAGATAACCACCGGTGATCCCTTTTGCCAGGCAGAGAAAATCCGGCTGCACACCTTCGGAGTGAGATGCAAAAAACGTTCCCGTTCGGCCAAAGCCCGTCATCACTTCATCGGCAATAATCTGCGCGCCGTGATTCCGAGCGATTGCAGACACGCGCCGCAACCAGCCCTTCGGTTGGGGGATCATTCCAGCGGCACCTTGAATCAACGGCTCGACGACCATCGCTGCGTAGGGATTGCCTCGGTTTTTCTGCGCAGCGAATGCGTGCTCGACCTTGTCCGTACATTCCCAATTGCACTTGCGATACTCACGCGCATCGGCACGTTCAGGCTTGGCGCGATTGAATGGACAACGATAACAATACGGTGCCATCACCTTGTCCGTCTTGAACCGCAATCCGGCAAAACTATTTTGGAACAGACCGATTTGCCCGAGACTGGCGGCTCCCATCGTGTCGCCGTGATACGAACCGTCAATTGTGAGAAAGCGGGGCCGATTGCTGCGCCCGGATCTTTGCGCATGTTCGTAGGCTAGCTTGAGCGCCACTTCCATTGCGGTGGAGCCATTGTCTGAAAAAAACACTTTGTTCAACTTCGGCTGGAGTCGAGACGGTGGGCTGGCCTTTTTCACCAATCGCGCGGCAAGGAGCGAGGCTGGCTCATTGGCGAAACCGAGTGCGGAACTGTGCGCGATCAGAGTCAATTGTCGCCGAATCGCGGCGTTGATTTTGGGATGATTGTGGCCGTGTAGATTTGTCCAGATCGAGGCATTGGCATCGAGATATTCCCTGCCCTTCACATCGCGCAGCACCGCGCCCTGTCCTGATTTGATGACGATCGGCTCGTGTTTGAGCCAGTCGCGCATCTGCGTGAAAGGATGCCAGAGGTGGCGATGATCTAGTTTTGCGAGCGGGTGCATTGAATCAATTCCGCCGCTTCAATTCTGCCAGTGCAGCGCCGAGTTCAACGATATCCGCTGCGCTGTGTGTTGCCGAAGCTGTCAATCGCAACCGGGCCTTGCCGCGCGGCACGGTTGGAAATCGGATGGCCGGAACATAGAGACCTCGCTCGCGCAATAATTCAGCGCCGGCCGATGCCTTTTCCTCGTTGCCCAGAATGAGTGGGATGATTGCGCTCCGCACGGACGGCAGCACGTAGCCTGCGCCAACCACCTCGCGTTTGATCTGCTCCACCACTGTCCATAATCGTTGTCGCAACTTTTCTCCTTCGACGGATCGCACAACAGCGATGGCGGCAGTCGCCGCTGCGGCTGCCGCTGGAACCGGCGCGGTTGAAAAAATAAAACTACGCGCGCGATTGATCAATAGATCGATCAACTGGCGAGAGCCGGCGATGTAACCGCCCGCAGAACCCAGCGCTTTGCCCAGCGTGCCCATCTGGATTTCGATGCGATTGGTAACGCCAAGTTCCTCAGCCAATCCACGGCGCATTTCGCCGTACAGGCCGGTGGCATGAGCTTCATCGACCATCAACCACGCGCCATATTTGTCTTTCAAGTCGACAAGATTGCGAAGGGGCGCGAGATCTCCATCCATCGAGAAAAGGCTCTCGGTGACAATCAACACGCGTGCTTTGCGGTTTGCGGATTCCTTCGTGTGCGCGACGGCCCATTGAAGTTTCTTCTCAAGACTCTCGAGATTGTTGTGAGCGAAGATTCTCAGCGTCGCGCCACTGAGATGAGCAGCATCAACGATACTTGCATGGACGAGTTTATCGAGAATGAGAATGTCGCCTTTGCCTGTCAGTGCAGTGATGGCGCCGATTGCTGCGGCGTAACCAGTCGAGAAACAGAGTGCAGCTTCGACGCCTTTGAATTCGGCCAGCACTTCCTCCAATTCGTGATGTGGCGCGAGTGAACCGCAAACGAGCCGCGATGCGCCTGCGCCCGTGCCAAACTTTTCGATGGCTTTGATGGCGGCTTGTTTCAGCACCGAATGATTGGCCAGCCCGAGATAATCGTTCGATGAGAAATTCAGGAAGGCGTGGCCAGCGATCTCAAGTCGGGGCGACTGTGGAGAATCGACGCGGCGCAGTTGTCGAAACAAACCCTTCGTACGAAGGGATTCCAATTCGTCATGCAACTCTTCGTCGATTCGGCTCATTCGTTTGCGGAGAGCGACTCTGGCCGGAGTGCCCATTGACCGTCAATCATCGAGGCGGCCACATCGCCGCTGTGGGAAATGATGGCTTCGTGGGAATCGGCGATACCTCCGGAATAGGGGATGGCAATGATGTCGGCACAGGCTCCAATCGTGAGTTCTCCCACTGCTCCTTTCATTCCAAGCGCGAGCGCACCGTTCATGGTCGCCAACTTCAAAATTGTGTCCGGCGAAACACTGGGGTTCGACTTCGCAAACGCGCTCATCTCCTCGAACATGTTCAACTGGATATCCTGACCGCGCAGCTTGTCCACTGAGGCGAGGCTGTCGGTGCCGAGGCAGATATTGGTTCCAGCAGTTTTCAATTCGAGAAATGGAAACGGCCGATGCCGAAAGAAAGTATGGCTGCGTGGGCAATGAACGATGTGTGACCCCGATTGCGCGAGCCGCTCCGCATCCTTCTCGTGAAGATAATTCGCGTGAACAGCGATGAGGTTTTTCCCGAGAATTCCAGCTCGTTCAAGATGTCCCACCGGCGTGATGCCTCCGCAATCGTCCATCACACGGTTGTTCGCCAGTAGAAAATCGAACATCGATCCGCGCTTGTGAAAAAACATTTCGAATTCTTCAGCCGACTCGGCAACGTGTGTGGCAAGTCGAAGTGATTGTTGACGCGCACGAACGCCACTGAGCAGGAGCAACTCGAACTGGGTCGAATAAGATGCGTGAGGTGACAGACCCATTTGATTGCGTGAAGGACGGAGTGACTCAATCTTGGAGCAGGCTTCGTCAAGAATTCGCTCCGGTTCACGCCGACTTTTGATGCCAGTCATTTCAAGAAAGGAATAGATGCGGAGCGGTGTGGACTGCCAAGCTTCGGGCAACAACTCCGGCACAGCCTCGATGTCGGCCACGGTGGTTGTGCCCGTGCGGAGGAGCATTTGCGCGCCTCGCGACCATGACGCCATATAATCAGCGCGATCCATTCCCATCTTGAGCGTGGTGATGCTCTTGATCCAATCGATGAAGGAAGAGGTTGTGCCGATCTCTCCGGCAAGATTTGTGTAGTCGAGGTGACAATGGGCGTTTACGAGACCGGGTAACAGGATGACTTCGCCCAAGTCGCAGATGGTGCCTTTGAAACGACCGGCGATTTCTGCCCAAGGAGCGACTGCGATGATGCGGCCGCCATCAATCACAAGAGCGCCGTTTTCAATCAACGGCGTTGAAACGGGAACGACAATTCGGGCGCGGAGAATCATTCAACCCAATTCGATTGGGCTGGCTGATTGGATGAAATCAGAGGACGGAAAGCAACAGTGCGTTCAGCCAATTGCGCGTAAAGCCATTTTCAGCCGGGTGGCGATCTTGTGTTTGCGTGCCTTGAAGCGGCTGTGACGCTCTCGAATCTGCTGCTCAATCTTTTTTGTCACCATGTCGATGGCGGTATAAAGATCTCGTTCGCGATCTCGAGCGAAAAGATGCCGGCCGGGTAGCGACAGGCGTAACGCACATGAAAATTTCTTTTCGGGAAATCGTTGATGATCTCGCTCGAGCGTGACACTTGCGGAAAGGACACGAGAATTGAAATGCTCGATCTTTTCAATACGGCTTCGCAGATGTTCGAGGATGGCGTCGGTGAGGGTGACCTGATGGGTTGAGAGCACAAGTCGCATTGGGAAATCTAACACTGTTTGGAATGCGTGCTTGGATTATTTTTTGTATTGAACAGAAAGTTGTTCACAGCGCTGCGGTGAGGGTTCGATGAGTCGAAAACACCTTCCGTAACGACATCGAAACACCATCCTGCAACTCCTGAACTTCACGGTAAATTGCAGATGCCTTCGCATTTGGCACGGCTGTTTCTGAGGTGTTGAGCGTCACAAACTGGTCTGTAATCTCTTCAATGCCAACTTTCTGGCCACGATGACGCTTCCAACACCACAAAGCCTGCAACGCCGCGCCATAAGCTGCGCCTTCGGCGACTTTCAACGTTACGACCTCTGCATCAAAAACATCGGCCATCACCTGCCGCCAGACCTTACTTTTGGCTCCGCCGCCGGTGGCGCGAATCTGTTTTGCCTTCAATCCCAGCTCCGCCAATCGTCGCAACCCGAAATTCATCCCTAGAGTCACTCCCTCGAGGGTTGCGCGAGCGAAGTGACCCGCATCGAAAGTGCGCGCGTTGACCCCAAAATAAACGCCTGTGCCATCGGGAATATTGGGTGTCCGCTCGCCATCGAGATAAGGCAGGAACAATAAACCGCCGGAACCCGGTTTTACTTTGGCGGCTTCAGCAGCAAACTTCTCGTGCGACCAGCCAAAATCTTGCCGAACCATCTCGGTGGCCACAGTCACATTCATTGTGCAGAGAAGCGGGAGCCAGCGATTGGTCGAGTCACAAAAGGCGGCGATCTCGCCCTGCCGATCCACCACCGGCGATTGGCTGCAGGCGTAAATCGTGCCACTCGTACCAAAACTGGCCGTCACAATTCCTTGCCTCGTGTTTCCAGTTCCGATGGCGCCCATCATATTGTCGCCACCCCCCGCACTGACCAATACATTTGGGTTCAACCCCAGTTCATTGGCCGTGGCGACCTGCAATGTTCCCACAGGTTGATCGCTGGAAATCAGCGGTGGCAGCTTGTCTTCAAGATTGGCATCGATCGCATGGATCGCGGCCTTGGCCCACTTGCGCCTGCGGATATCGAGCAGCGCGGTGCCTGACGCGTCGCCGAATTCCATCACCTTTTCGCCGGTGAGCCAAAAGTTCAGGTAGTCGTGAGGCAACAGCACAGTGGCAAGGCGCGCGTAATTCTTTGGCTCGTGCTTTTTCAGCCAGAGAATTTTTGAGGCAGTGAATCCAGGCAGCACTGCATTTCCAATCGCTTTGATTGTCGCTTTTGCGCCGCCGAGCTGGGCTGTGATTTCATCGCACTCTTTCGCCGTCGATGTATCGCACCAAAGCTTGGCTGGCCGTATGACCTCGCCGTGTTTATCCAATGGCACAAAGCCGTGCTGCTGACCGCTCACACCCATTGCAACGATTTCTCCCGCCTTGGCCTTCGCTTGTTTCAGTGCAGACTGAATGGCCTTGGTTGTGGCCTCGCGCCATGTATGCGGGTGCTGCTCCTTTGCGCCGGAGGGCAGGTTTGGAATTAGCGAGTAGGCGACCTGTCCACTGCCAAGTACTCTGCCGGTCTTCGCATCGATCACGAGTGCCTTGGTCGATTGCGTGCCACTATCAATGCCGATGAGAAGAGTGCGCATGTCAGATTGTTGATTCCAGATGTGATGAAACTTCGGCCAGCGCGACGATTTTTTCTTCGCGAGACTTCAAATTCTTGAGCTTGGCCGCAAGGGTGCCATCGGCTCCCTTCTGTAACTGGACGACAAATTTCGCGCTCAACTCGATCGCACGCTTGAATTGCCGGTCCGATTTCGTTGCGGTGATGGAAAACTCAATAGCGCGACCGGCATCACGAAGCTGTTGCACGAGGCGCAACGAATCGCTCCGGAACGATTCATCTTCGATCAGAACATAAGCATGAAGATTGGCATGAAACTTTGGCACTAATCCGCGCGCCTTGAGCAACTCGGCCAGCACCACGTCTCCCATGCCGAATCCAAGCGCAGGCAGATCCACCTTGCCGCCGGAAATGAGTTTGACGAGGTTGTTGTAACGGCCACCGCCAGCGATGGCGCGGAATTCGCCTTTCTTGTCGAATGCCTCGAACACAATTCCCGTGTAATATGCAAGACCACGGATGACTCCATAATCCACGCGCACAAAATCGCTCAACCCGCGCGCTGCCAAATTATCGAGAACGGACTGCAGCTCGGCCGTGGGCGCGCCAGCGGCGATAAATTGGTTCACATCTTCAATCGCGATCCCGAGCAGCGCGAGCTTTTGTGCGGTGACATCGGGTTGCTCGCGTTCCAGCTTGTCCACGGCTTGATAGAAATCTGGCGCTTTGGATTCATCTTTGCAGCGGTCGGTGAAAAAACTGTGCCACGCATTCCGGCTGGAAAGTCGAATGACAAAATCCTCACTCGTGAGACCGAGGGCGCGAAGCGAATCAATGAGCAGGGATATCAACTCGGCTTCGGCGGCGATATCAGCCTCGCCAATAATGTCGGCGTTGAGCTGGAAATGCTCGCGCAGGCGCCCTTTCTGCTGCTTCTCGTAACGAAAAAGCTGGGGGATGGAGAACCACTTGATCGGTTTTTTGTAAGTACGTTCGCTGGCGGCAATCATCCGGGCAAGCGTCGGGGTCATCTCTGGCCGCATGGCCACGGCGCGCTCGCCTTTATCCGTGAAATTAAAAAGCTGGCCGACGATCTCATCCCCGCTTTTCAGCGTGAAAAGATCCAGCGGCTCCAGCGGAGGGCCATCGTACTCCCGGAATCCGTAACGGTGTGCCGCGCTGCGCCACGCATCGAAAATGTGGTTGCGAAGGTCGGCACTCCAACTTTCGGCATTGGGAAGTGGCTCAGGAAAAAAATCCCGAAACCCAGGTAATCGTTCCATCGATGTGGAAACTAATAGAAGACAGCGTCGCGTGGAAGCGAGCTTTTTACTCGGCTCCGATTTTGGGAGGCAATTTCAAGACTTTGGCGCGCATGACCTTGCCAGACTTGAATTTGACGCCTGATCGATCGGGGATCACGACATCGATTGCCGGCTGCTTGGGATTTCGTCCCACGCGAGCCTTTCGGGTGACCACTTTGAAAACACCAAACTCTCGCAACTCCACCGTTTCGCCCCGAGCCAATGCCTCAGTAATCGCGTCCAACGTCGCTTGGACGACTGACATAATCTCCGCTTGGGTCAACTTGGAAACTTCGGGATTAATTTTGGACGCCGAAGTGAGTTGATTGGCGATGTCTAAAACGATTTCTCGCTTTGTTATGCTCATAAAAAACAGGTTTGGTTGTCAGCACAATCAAAAAATAAGCGCCTAAAGTCAAGCAAAGTTTTGTGTATTTTATTGATACACAGTTCATCAATGGCATTGCAGGTTTCTGATGGAATTCACCCTGCATCGTGCAATAATCCAATCATGATCCTTAAAGCCCATCGTGGAGTGATTGTCAGCATCCTATTTGCATTGGCCGTTGCCAGCGCCCAACCTCATGCGGACATCATTCTGCACCACGGGAAAGTGGTGACGGTGGACAAGCAATTCTCCATTCGTGAAGCCGTCGCCATCACCGGCGACCGCATTGTGGCCGTCGGCACAGATGCCCAAGTACTCAAGCTCCGTGGCGAACGCACGATCGTGGTCGATCTCTCCGGCAAAATGCTTTTGCCTGGATTGATGGATTCGCACACGCACCCGACCGGTGCGGCGTTGCACGAGTTCGATCACCCGATACCGACGATGGAATCCATCGCCGATGTACTGGACTACATCCGCGCTCGCGCCCGCACCTTGCCCGAAGGCCAATGGATACTCCTCTCGCAAGTCTTCATCACTCGACTGCGCGAACAGCGGTATCCCACGCGCGCGGAGATGGATGCCGCCGCACCCAAACATCCGGTGATGTTCCGCACAGGACCCGATGCCGCACTCAGCAGCCTCGCGCTGAAGCTCAGCGGCATTGATCGAGATTTCAAAGTGACCGATGGCGGCACAGGATTCATCGAGAAGGATCCGAAAACCGGTGAACCGACGGGCGTGCTGCGAAACTGTTCGCGGTTTGTGAAATCCAGTTCTCCCAGTCGCAACGCCAGCGCACAACAGCGGCAAGACAGCCTGCGCGACTTGTTGCATGACTATAATTCCGTCGGCCTGACGACCATCGCAGATCGCGACGCCAGCAACAGCGGCATCGAATTGTTCAAGAAGTTGCGTGCCACAAACCAACTCACTGTGCGCGTGGCGTTCTCGCAAGGCATCAGCAACCTCGGCCCGATGGCGAAGATTCAGGACTCGATCCGTGCCGTGGCAAACGACCCCTTGTTCAAGGAGAAAGATCCGTGGCTGCGCATCGTCGGCATCAAAACCTATCTCGACGGCGGAATGTTGACCGGCAGCGCTTACATGCGTGAGCCGTGGGGAAAGAGCGAAATGTACGGCATCTCCGATCCCAACTATCGCGGCGTCCTTTTCATCCCACCCGATCGATTGCTGCCCATGGTTCGCACTGCAGTGGAAAGCGGATTGCAATTCACCGCGCACACCGTGGGTGATGGAGCCGTGCACGCACTGCTCGACGCCTATGAAACCGTGGCGAAGGAACTTCCCATCGGCGCCACTCGCCCGTGCATCACTCACTGCAATTTCATGAGCGCGGAGGCGATCGCGAGAATGGCCAAGCTGGGCGCGGTTGCGGACATCCAGCCCGCATGGCTGTTTCAAGACACCCGCACATTGATGAAACAATTTGGCGACGCGCGACTGCGCTATTTTCAACCGCTCAAAAGTTGTTTCAGCGCCGGGGTCATCGTCGGTGGCGGCTCCGATCACATGCAGAAGATTGGGTCGTTCCGCGCCAATAATCCGTACAATCCGTTCCTTGGAATGGCCACGGCGATCAGTCGAAGGGCGAAATGGTTCGATGGACAACTTCATCCCGAAGAAGCGATATCGCGCGAGCAATCAATTCGCTTTTACACGATCAACAATGCTCACCTCCTATTCCGCGAAACGGAGTTGGGATCCATCGTTGCCGGCAAACTCGCCGATCTGATCGTGATCGATCGCAATCTGCTCACTTGCCCCGAATCCGAAATTGTCGGCACGCAAGTGTTACGGACTTACGTGGGCGGCCGACTTGTCTACGAGAAGAAGTGATCTGATCAGAGCCGCAAGTGCTCCCAAAGTTGCACGGGTGACAGGCGGAGATTGATGTAAAACACGCCGAACTCGCCGTAACGCGCACTCACATCGTCGAAGCGCATTTCGTAAACGATCTCTTTGAGCGCGTCCACTTGATGCGCCATCAAAGTCACGCCCCATTCCCAATCGTCAAGGCCCGTGGAACCGGAGATGAGCTGCGAGATTCGGCCGCCGTACTTGCGACCCACCCGGGCGTGGCCGCCCATCAACTTTTTGCGCGTCGCCATGTCCAGCGTATACCAGTTGTCGCCGCCATCGCGCTTTTTGTTCATCGGATAAAAACCCATCACTTCCCAATCCTGCAATTCGGGATAAAGCCGGTAATGCTCGTAGTCGGCCTTGCGCTTCTTCAACTCGGCCAGCCGCTTCTCATAAACCTCCGTCCCAGCCTGCAGCTTTTCATCTTCGAGCGTTTTGAGATTGTCTGCGTCGGTCGACATATACTCGGAAAGTTCAGTGACGCTCAAATAGGAATACACCGGCACAAGCGTTCCCGGCGGAAAACAGTTTTCAAGATCGCGGTGCATCTGTCCGAGCTGACCCAATTCAGCAGCGATCAGAAAAAAAGCGAAGTCCGCCTTGCCCCCAACATTGGCGTAGCTGCGAATGAGCGGGTGCGAAACGGCTGCATTGGCGGCCATCAACGATTCAACGCGCACACGCGTCCGTTCGGATTCCCCGGCAGGCTGCTGGCTCCATCGCGCGCGGTCGACGCGGTAGAACAGGTGCATCACGTGGAGTCCGTTGTCTAATTTTACAGTCGGCAAATTCATGGCGATTTCAGGCTGAGAATGGAGCAGCACCCGCGCCTTGGCAAAATCTTTCGCGCCTTCAATCCCTGTTGCACTCCATTGTCTTACCCACTAGGCTCCGCGAAATTTCTCACCGCATGGAGCCTAAATCAACGGCCGCGCCCGAAGCCAATTCACTGCGGGAACTCTCCCCACGCCAATGGAAAAGCGGCATCGCTGCGTGGCTGGGATGGCTCTTCGACGGGCTGGACATGCATCTTTATGGGCTGGTCGCCTCCACGTTTGTCGCTTCGCTGCTCATCAACCAAGCGCTGATTCCTGCCGACGCCACGCCTGCGCACGAACTCGTCAAAGAAAAATCCGGCTACATTCAGGCCGCGTTCCTCGTGGGCTGGGCGCTGGGCGGCGCGTTCTTTGGCCGGCTCGGCGACATCCTCGGCCGCAGCCGTTCGCTCGCGCTCACCATCCTCACTTATGCGACTTTCACCGGGCTTTCCTTTTTCGCCGAGACGTGGTGGCAGTTGCTCATCTTCCGCTTTCTCGCCGCGCTGGGCATCGGCGGCGAATGGGCCGTCGGTTCCTCGCTGCTATCGGAAACCTGGCCGAAGAAATGGCGTCCGTGGATTGCCGCCGTGTTGCAAACGGGCGTGAATCTCGGCGTGCTGCTCGCCTGCCTCACCACTTTCCTCATGGCCGATCTGCCGCCGAAGTGGGTTTTCCTCGTCGGCATTCTGCCAGCGCTGATGGTCTTTTGGATTCGCCGCAATGTGCCGGAGCCGGAGGAATGGCACGCCGCCAAGGAGAAATCCAAAGGCCATCAGCCGGGCATCCTCGACCTCTTTCGCGGCGAGGTGCGGCGCACGACACTGCTCACCATCATCGTCTGTGCCTGCGGACTGACGGCGTGGTGGGCCTTCATGTTCTGGCACGCGCAGCATCTGCGGAACATGCCCGAACTCGCCGCCACCGCAAAAGCTGAGTTCGCAAAAGTGGTCACGACGCTGGATTCGGCCAAGTGGGAGATGGGCTACAAGCAGAAAATCGTGAGCCTCGCCTTCTTCATCATCATCTGCGCGAGCATCGTCGGCAATTTTGCTGCGGCCTTCCTCGCACGACATCTCGGTTACCGGCGGTCCATCGCCATTTGTTACCTCGGCTTTTTCATCACGATGGGCGCGACCTTCATCCAACCGCGCGGTTGGGAATCGCTCGTGTATGTGTGGTTCCCGGCGGTGGGTTTCTTCTCCGGCGTCTTCGGACTGTTCACAATGTACCTGCCGCCACTCTTTCCCACACTCCTGCGCACGACGGGTGCGGGGTTCTGTTACAACATCGGGCGGATCGCCTCGGCAGTCGGCGTGGTGGTTTCAGGCTCGCTTGCCTCCGGCGGGGATTTTAAGAAAACACTGCTCTTTGCCGCCTGCCTGTTTGTCCCGGCCATCTTCGTCGCGCTCGTCCTGCCCGAGCACAAAGACGTGAACCCCTGAGCGTGCGCGTCCGAGCCGCACGGATCATTTGCCGACGCTAAAGCCGCCGTCGATTTTGAATTCGCTGCCCGTCATGAACGACGATTCGTCTGAAGCGAGATACAATGCGGCGTAGGCAATTTCATCGGGTCGAGCCATTCGCCCGACCGCCTGCGTGTCACAAGCCATGCGGTAAGCCGCTTCCGGATCGGAATATTGCTTGATCCAATTTGTGACGAATGGAGTTTCAACCCGCCCTGGACAAATGCAATTCACGCGCACGCCATCGCGGGCATGATCCAGCGCAAGTGCCTTGGTCATCCCAACCACCGCGAATTTCGAAGTGCAATAAGCCAGCCGATCTTTCACCGCGACCACTCCACCGATGGAAGCCATGTTGACGATTGAACCGATTTTACGCGCGACCATCCCGGGAAGAAACAGTTTGGACATGTTAAACATCCCGCGCACGTTCACCGAATAAAGCCGATCGAGGTCGGCGCCGGTCGTCGTCAACATCGTGCCCACATGGCCGATGCCGGCATTATTCACCAGCACATCGAGCCGCGAAAACCGGTCGAGAACCGTTTTGGCAATGCGTTCGCAATCCGCCTCGTTCGTCACATCGAGTGAAAGAAATTCGGCTTTCCCACCCTGCCCTGTGATCTGCGCGGTTGTCTCACGGCCGGTTTTCTCATCGCGGTCGGTCAGGAACACGAATCCGCCCGCCTTGGAAAAGACTTCTGCCACCGCTGCGCCGATCCCTGAACCTGCACCTGTGACGAGTGTGATTTTATCTTTGAGGCTGAACATCGCGGGCAATGTGACGGACGTCTGACGCAGAATCAATCAAAGTCCACTGGATTGAAAAGTGATTCGGGATTCTATCGTTGACCCTGCGTGAGGTCAGACCGAATATCGGGTGGCCGTAAAAAGTCCAACAATCACAATGGCGGCAGCAACCCAGAAATCCCTCCAGCCAGTGCCTCATCAGTTTGGCAGGCGCGAATTCCTGCGCGTCGGCGCGCTCGGTGGACTTGGCCTGACTCTTCAGAATCTTTTGGCTGCGAAGGCAACTGGCATCGCATCGCGCGCGGACTCGTGCATCGTCATTTTTCTCAACGGTGGCCCGAGCCATTTGGACATGTGGGATATGAAACCCGATGCGCCGTCGGAGATCCGTAGCCCATTCGCTTCCATTTCCACCACGGTGCCGGGCTTGCACTTGAGCGAGCACCTCCCTCGACTAGCCAAGCAAATGCACCGGTGCACGCTCGTTCGATCGATGCACCACAGCGTCAACAATTCGCACGCGGCAGCCGTTTATGCGGCGTTGACGGGACACGACCGTGGCGAACTCGGCGGAGGAGCGAAGCCCGAGGATCATCCGAACATCGGCGCGGTGCTGGCAAAATTAAGACCGGGAGTTCGCACTGCATTTCCCTACGTCGCACTGCCGTACATGACGAAGGAAGGCGCAGGCGGCCCATTACAACCGGGGTTCCTCGGTGGGATCATCGGCGCCAATCACGATCCATTCTGGGTGGTGGAGGATGCGAACGCGCCGGGTTTCCGCATACGGAATCTATCCTTGCCCGAGGACGTTTCGGCTTCACGAATGGCCAGCCGCAACGGGCTGCTGGCCAATTTGGACAAATCATTTTTCATGCAACAAGGTCGGAGCTGCACCGCGTATGATGTGATGAACGACTTTCAGCGGCGAGCCACGGACATGCTCACTTCGGATGCCGCTCAACGCGCTTTTCAAATCGAATTGGAGCCTGTGAAAGTGCGCGATGCCTACGGGCGAAACATCTACGGGCAGAGCGTGCTGCTGGCACGTCGACTGATCGAGGCAGGCACACGGGTCGTCACGATGTCTTGGGCGCCGGACGCGAATGCGACTTGGGACACTCACGGCGACAATTTCAATAAACTCAAAAACACGTTGCTCCCGCAATTCGATTCCGCTGCCTCCAGCCTCATCAGTGAACTGGCTGAACGTGGGATGCTCGATCGAACCCTCGTGGCTGTGCTGGGAGATTTCGGGCGCACACCGCGCATCAATGCCGGTGCTGGACGTGATCACTGGAACTCGTGCTACTCGATCATGCTTGCCGGTGGCGGAATCCGAGGCGGTCTGATTTATGGTTCGAGCGATCGCACGGGATCGGTTCCTGCCGATCAGCCCGTCGCACCCGGTGACATCATCGCCACGCTCTATCACTTGCTCGGTGTCGATCCGCAGATGGATATTCATGACACACTCGGGCGCCCGCATCCGCTGGTTCCGCGAGGCATCGTGATGAAGGAACTGTTTGGTTAGTTGCGACTCACTCCAAAACGGTACACGCAGGCAAGTCGAGTTTGAGCTGTGAGATGGCTCCCGGAGTGATGCTGTTTTTTGCCAGTCCCACCCAGCGAAGATTCTTGAGCGTGGCCAAATGCGGCACTGATCCATCTCCAATTCCACAAGCGACGAGGTTCAGGCCGATGACGCGATTCTGCTTGTCGATGACAACGCGAGCTTTGTTGTTGGCGACAGACTTCAGCGCTGCCACCAGATCATTGTTTTGTTCAGCCAGCGCCTTGAGCAACGGATCTTCCATAGACTGAGTAATTGATTTGCAATGCGAAGAAAATGCAAGCCCGCGATGCAAGAAACTCCAAATCGCTGTTGTCATCTTTTGTTTTCTGTTAACATTGGCCGTGTCGAAAATGCCTAACGCAGAGGCCAGCCCCCCAGCGCCCAGTGACTTTGTCCGGAAAATTGTTGCCGACCATGTCGCTGCGAATCGCTACCCGAAGATCATCACCCGGTTCCCACCCGAGCCGAACGGCTACCTGCACATCGGCCACGCCAAATCCATTTGCCTCAACTTTGGCATCGCACGCGAATTCGACGGCATTTGCCATCTGCGAATGGACGACACAAACCCCACAAAAGAGGACATCGAATACGTTGAGTCCATTGGGCAGGACGTTCGCTGGTTGATCGAGTCTTGGGCGGATGACCGACTCGGCCTCAAACCACACGGACAATTGCCCGATAAGATTGTGGCGAATGGCTCCACCGATTTTCATATCACCGCTGCGATGCCCGGGAAAGGTGGCAGCGAACCGTTTTACGCCTCGGATTATTTTGATGCGATTTACGAATTCGCGCTCGAGCTGATCCGAAAAGGCAGCGCGTATGTCTGCGACTTGACTCCGGAAGAAACCGATCAGTACCGAGGCGCACCCGATCGGCCCGGCAAGGAAAGTCCGTATCGGAATCGCACAATCGAAGAGAGCCTCAACCTTTTCCAGCGAATGAAAGCGGGCGAATTTGCCAACGGCAAATGCACACTCCGCGCGCGCATCGACATGACTGCGCCAAACGTCTGGCTGCGCGATCCGATCCTCTTCCGCATCCGGCACACGGAGCATCATCACACCGGCAGCAAATGGTGCATCTATCCGATGTACGATTTCGCCCATTGCCTGAGCGATTACATCGAGGGCATCACTCACTCCATCTGCACACTTGAATTCGAAGTGCACCGCCCGCTGTACAACTGGATTCTCGAACAGCTCGGCCTGCCACGACCGCTTCCGCACCAGTACGAATTCGCACGGCTCAGCCTCAGCTACACCATCATGAGCAAGCGCAAATTGCTTCAGCTCGTGAAGGAGGGTCTCGTGAGTGGATGGGATGATCCGCGCCTGCCCACACTTTCGGGACTGCGTCGGCGCGGTTATCCGCCCGAGGCGGTCCGCCATTTTTGCGCTTCCATCGGCGTCACCAAATACAACGGCGTCACCGATGTCGCGGTGCTCGAACACAGCGTACGCGAAGATCTCAATCGTCGCGCCGTGCGGCGGATGGGCGTGTTGCGACCGCTCAAGATTGTCATCACGAATTATCCCGATGGAAAAACTGAACTCCTCGAGGCCATCAATAACCCCGAAGATCCCGCTGCCGGCACCCGGCGGATCCCATTCTCACGCGAACTCTACATCGAACGCGATGACTTCATGGAGATTGCGCCGCCCAAATTCTTCCGCCTGAAACCCGATGGCGAAGTTCGCCTCAAATACGGTTACATCATCAAATGCGAACAGGTGATCAAAGACGCCTCTGGAAATATTTCTGAACTCCGTTGCGTCGCCGATCTCGACAGCAAAACCGGCGGCCCGACATCGAGCCGGAAGATCAAAGGAACGATTCACTGGGTGTCAGCCGCGCACGCCGTCAATTGCGAAGTGCGATTGTATGACCGGCTTTTCTCCGTGCCTGAGCCGGACGGTGGCGATGACTTCAAACAATTCTTGAATCCGCACTCGATTGAAGTGCTCCGTGATTGCCAACTCGAGCCTTCACTTGCGACGGCCCAAGCGGGCGATCGATTCCAGTTCGAGCGGCTGGCCTATTTCTTCACCGACCCGGTTGACTCGAAGGTGGGTAAACCCGTGTTCAACCGGATCGTCACGTTGCGCGATTCTTGGACAAAGAACGCCCCGTAGATTTACGGCATCCGATCCAGCGGATAAATCGGCCTGCTGAGTTTGCGATAAGGAAACGATTTCAAGTCGCTGCTGCACGGCCCGGGCGTGTTCACCCACAACATTCGTGCGGCGATTGGATCGTAAGCGCGTCGATGCGCCACTGCCGCCTTCACGCCAATCACCGAAAGATTCTCCGGATCAATCCCCTGACTTCGCCATTGCCCGAGATCCATCGGTGCCGTTTTTTTACTGGTGAGCAACAGCGTCACGCCACCGCTGCGCACCACAGCACTCGGCCCCATCTCAAATGCGTCTCCGCACATGGATGCCAAATGACTCTGCCGATCCTCCAAAAGGAACCGGCCATCACTACGCGAAATCAATGTCGCCCGCAAATGCACTGGGCCAGCATCCATACGGCTCCCCTTGCCGCCCACATCCAACTCGATGCTGTCGCCGATGGAAATCCCCTGCAGATGAGCGACGGCTTCGGGATCGTTGATGGCCACTGCGCAATCGGGAATCGAATGGGTGATGAAAGCGCGCAATAGCGCAGTGCCATCGCCGGGCGCGCCACCGCCAATGTTGTCCGACGGCTCGACAATCACCGAAAGTCCACTCAACCCTTGAATCCGTTCAAGCACGGCCTCAACGGATTCTTCGGCGTGTCCGGCGTGATCGCGTAATTCCCATGCGTGCGCAACGAGTTGATCCAAGGCAGCCTCAGCATTTTCATTCGTCCCCGTTGTGACGACTTGGAAACTCATTCGCGTATCGGGCGCGTCGGCAAATGCAAATCCGGCAGCAACATTCACCGCCCAGAAATCAGCTTGCTGCTCCAGTTGCCGAGCCAGTCCCTCAAGACTGCGCATGGGTTCATCAACGGTTCCCGTCGCTGTCGGGGCCAGCAGCAACGGCACGGAACGAAAAGCCATTTGAGGTCGAACGCCCGAGAGCAGGCAGCGATCGAGCAGTCGCGCTGAACGACAGGCGGACTGGGCGGCGTCGCTATGCGGATTTTCGCGATAGGCGATGAGGCAGTCCGCACCTGCTGCCATTCGCGCTGAGAAGTTCGCGTGCAAATCGTACACGCCAAAGATGGGCAATTCGGCTGCGCCGGGCAGCTTGCGTAACCACGAGAGGAAGCTTCCCTCCACATCGCAATCGCGGTCGGTGACCATCGCGCCGTGCAGAATCAGGAAGATGGCGTCCACACCGCGCGCGAGTTCGGGCAATGCGGCCATTGAAAAATCGGCGAGGAATTGTTCGTAGACTGCTGCGTCCACAGTGGCGCTGGGAACAGCGCGGTAATCGACCGTGGGAAGGACTTCCCAACCGAGTTCTGCAGCCAGTTTCAGGGCGCTGCCGAGCGGCGAGGCATCGCCGATGCAAGTCAACATCTGGCTGCCACGTCGAATCTGAAAATCGTCCAGCTTCGTCCGGCCCTCCACGAAAGTGTGCGTCTCGTGAAACAGACCGGCGAACAGGACGCGGTGTTTCATAGGATGCCGTGTTTGGCGAACACTTCGCGGGCAGGAATGCCACGCGCCAATTCCTCGCGCACGGTATTTTCGCCGGTGACTTTTTCGTTTGCGAGGCGCAACACCTCGTCCAAAACGGCGGCGGGAATGATCACGATGCCATCGACATCGCCGATCAAATAATCGCCAGAATGCGCGGTGACTCCGGCAAATTGGATTGGCTCACCGATGGAGACGACATCGAGGCGGCCTTTGCTATCGGCAGGATGATAGCCCAGCCCGAACACGGGAAAATCGAGATTGCACAGGTTCCAATGATCGCGTGTGCAGGCGGTCATCACTACGCCGCGAACTCCTTTGGCCATGCAGGCGGTGGTGAGCAGTTCTCCCCAAAATGCGCAGGAACGATCGGCGGCGGCATCCACCAAAAACACGTCGCCGGCGAGCATCGTGTCTATCGCTTCGAGTTCAAGTTTGTAGGGCTCGGCTGGTACGTGGTCGACGATTTGCGCTCGTGCGGTGAAGATGCGGCCGCACACTTTCTGAGTTGAGTTGAGCGGATGAACTTCGCTGCCGATGGTCTGCCAGCGATAACCCAACTGATCGAGCACGTCGGCAATGACGGCTGAGTAGAGTGATTCCAGAAGTTTGAGTTTTTGCACAAAGGCTGCTGGAGTATTGGACACGCTTGTCGATTCTGAATCTGCTGAAGTCGCGTGATTAGCCGTTGCCAGCGAGGTGTTCGTAGGCGCAGGCCATTGAGGTGAGCATCCACGGGATGGTGATGAAGAGACCGATACATAACCCGATGACACCAAGTTCACCCAAAATTCCGATTACGATCATGAAGAACAACAGTCGCCACCAGTTGCCGCGAACGGCAGCGCGGCTCGCTTTCATCGCATCCCAAAAACCCATCTGCCGATCGATGGTGAGCGGCAACGTGAACATCCAGCATAGGCCAAAATAATAGCAGGGAACGATGATGAGCAGAAAACCCACAACTACGCCGACGATGGACAGCCAACTGATGCTGGGTATTGTGCCTTGAGCTAAAGCTTCGATTGCAGGAATCCCGATTCCTCCAATGAGTGTCCCAAATAAAACGGCCATACCGGGAATGGCAATCGCTCCGATCAAAAGTCCCGGAACAATTCCTGCCAGCATCAATTGGACAAAATTTCTTTTGAACCCTGAAAAGATCACGCCTATCTCTGCTTCTTCGCCTCGTACTTTCAGGATGAAGAAGTAAATGAATCCCGCCATTAGAGGACCCGATGCGAGTAAATTCACCAACGGGATTACGCAACCGATTGCCACGATCAAGTAACCTATAACTGTAAACAAAATCATGCTGCCCATGGATCCACGAAGCACTTGCCAACCCCGTTTGATGCAACCAACGATTGGCAACTTGCCACCGGGTGACGCGGGCGAATAACCAGTTTTGGCTGGAGCCGCACCAGATAAGATATTGCCACAGCCCATGCAGACGACTTGATCCGGCTCGATGGCTGCCTGACATTTTGGACAGGAGTTACCGACTGGCGCGGCCACTGGCTCCGGTGCCGCTTGCGCGCCATCAATTAAATTCTTCAATGGAATCCACTCGGCCAAGCCTTCATGCCAAGCCATGTCATCCGGTAACAATTGCCCCTTGGCGAAGTAGTCCTTTACCGAGTCGAATTCGTAGGGGCCGTATGCTTGTCCAGCCCTGTTGATGTGAATTTGCATAGGTGGATTGAAGTTGACTAAAAACTACCTCCTCGCGTTGCCAACCATCAAGTCAATCGCACCCAAAGGCAATAATAAAGTCAGTCCAGACAGCGCTGCTCCTTTCGCCAAAATCAACAATCCGTAAATGGACTTTGCGGATAAATCAGCTCCTGCAAATCCAGACAGCACAAGCAGAACTGCCACGTTGCCGATGAGCAGCTTCACCGCCAACGCGGAGTGGCCTGTGATGATTCCCAGCGCGCGACTGGGTGTGTTAACAAAACACAAGGTCGCCGCACCGATTTGCATTCCAACACTCGTCACCGCTATGAGTGGGATGAACAATACCCGCCAATTATCACCCACGTTTTTTAACACTTTGAACGAACTGAAAACTTCGCCCAGCGGAACCTTTCCATTTTGCGGCAACACCCACGCCAAGACAATGAGCCCACCACCGACCATCGCCAGAATACAAGCGGGCTTGCTCGCGGGCAGAAAGTAGCGCGTCCCCGCACCGAAAATCAGACACACCCATCCCACTCCCATGCAAAAGCCGGACAAATTGGAACCGGCCATAATCGACAACGGCGATAATCCCGCAACGGCAGCATCGGTATTCCCTGTCAGATTCACGATGAACCACAGTGCACCGACTCCAAGTAAAATTCCGCTGCGAACAGGCGCTCGAATCGATTGGCAAGAGCTGAGGAGAAAAATACCGACTAATCCGGGCCAAACTCCCATGAACACAGATTGCCACTTCGCTCCTTTAAAATGAAAATTGGGATACCAATCCCAATTGATCCCATTGTAAATCGGCACCAGACAACCGAAGAGCAGCAGCGCGCCGAGGCTCATCATGAACTGGTCTTTGGCGGTCTCTTCATCGATTGGCTCGAGGTTGCGTTGGGCAACAATTCGATCTTGCTGTGCCTTTGCCATGTGCGTGCCGCAATGGGTGCACAAGATGGCGTCGGCATCTACAATCTGCTGGCAACGCGGACATTTCTTGGTGGCGTATTTCGATTCGCTCTGTGAATCGGGCGGGAGCGACAAATTGGCCGGTGGTGGTGGAGGCGGCGGTGGCGCGCCAGCGACACCTGCGATTTGATCCAGCGGAATCCAGTCTGGCAAACCTTCGTGCCATGCAGAATCAGCAGGCTGAAGCTGTCCTGCTGCGAGATAACTGCGAACCTCATCGAGGGAATACGGACCGAATTGCTGACCACCACGATGGATGAGAATTTTCATCTATCAGTGATCGGGCATGATCAGAATCACGAATCGATCACGTTGATTTCAACCGGTTCTACTTTGATCCGCCGACTTTCGAGCCACTTGATCGCTTTCTGGATCGTGTTCGCAGCTCCCTTCAACTCCAGACAAACAATTCCGATCTCATCGGTGACACTCGCCTGACGGATGTTGGTGATCAGATTGAATTTGTGCGTCAGCTCCCAAACAATGGGTTGCTGAATGAATTTGGGTGGATACATGAGCCACACGCGGCGGCAAACCGGCGCCAACTTTGCCTGGGTTGTCTTTTTTGCCATCTTCAACCTCCAGCAATCGCGGGGATGATGCTGATCTCGTCCCCGTCCTTCACCACTGTCTCTTTGTTCTGCAGAAAACGGATGTCCTCTTCATTCACGTACACATTCACAAATCGGCGAACGTCCCCCTTTTCATCCAGCAAACGATCGCGGATGCCGGGAAATTGCGCCTGCAATCCATCGATCGCCTGTCCAATGGTGCCTGCGGGAACCTCCACCGTGTCCTGATCGTTTGTCAGTTTTCTCAACGGGGTTGGGATACGTACTTTCGCTGCCATAAATTATGCGTTGGCTAATTGCGGTTCGGCTTCCATCAATTTATCAAATTCGCGCAAGCTCGGCCGGATCTCGCGAGTTTGTCCAGCGTGCCCAGCCACAGCATCGAGCGTCTTGAGCCCGTTGCCGGTGATGCACAACACCGCCGAATCGTCCGCCGGAATCTTGCCCGAGGCAATGAGTTTCTTCGCCACGCCCACGGTCACTCCCCCCGCAGTCTCCGCAAAAATCCCCTCCGTCTCCGCAAGCAACTTGATCCCTTCGCGGATTTCATCATCCGTCACATCATCGCTCGCACTTCCCGTTTCTTTCATCGAACGCAGCGCATAAAAGCCATCGGCGGGCGTGCCGATCGCCAGCGATTTGGCAATCGTGTCGGGCTTCACCGGCTTGAAAAAATCCATCCCGGATTTCTGCGCCGCCGTGATGGGATTGCAGCCCGTGGCCTGCGCGCCATGCACTTTGAATGGCGTCTCCGTCACCAGATCCAACTTGACCAGTTCCTGATAACTTTTGTGAATCTTTGTCAGCAACGAACCTGATGCCATGCAGACAACCGTGTGGCGAGGAATCCGCCAGCCGAGTTGCTCCACAATTTCAAAGCCCATCGACTTCGATCCCTCCGCGTAATACGGGCGCATGTTCACATTCACAAATGCCCAACCGGATTTCCCTGCGATCTCCGCACAAAGACGGTTCACCTCGTCGTAATGACCCTTGATGGAAATCACGTTTGCGCCGTAAATCAGCGAGTTCAAAACCTTCCCCTGCTCCAGATCATGCGGGATGAAAACAAATGCCTTCAGCCCAGCCGCCGCCGCATTCGCCGCCACAGAGTTGGCGAGATTGCCCGTCGACGCGCAAGCGACCACCTTGAACCCCAGCTCCTTCGCACGGCTCAACGCCACACTCACCACGCGATCTTTGAAAGAGAGTGTCGGATAATTCACCGTGTCGTTTTTGATCCAAAGCTCGCGGATACCCAGCCGCTTCGCCAGTCGATCCGCTTTGACCAGCGGCGTGAACCCCACTTGAAAGCCCACCGTCGGCGCGCCAGCAATCGGCAACAATTCCGCGTAGCGCCACATCGTGCGCGGTCGTGATTCGATCGCTGCCCGGGTCATCGACTTCTTTGCGCGGTCATAATCGTATGCCACTTCCAGCGGACCGAAATCAAACTCACAGACATGCGTCGCTGCCAGCGGATATTCCCGCCCGCATTCGCGACACTTCAACGCCCTCATGAATCCATCTTGTTTTTCCATATCAATCATCCCGTTCGCGCGCTTGTCGGGGTAATAAAAAACCCCGCTTGAAGTTGAGCGGGGCCAAACAGTCAGCGCACCACCTCATCTTCCCGGACTCTCGTCCAGCTGGAATTAGCACCTGTCACCGGGAACGCATCCCCGATCGGTTGCCGTGGCTTCACAGGGCCAGTCCCTCAGCCACTCGCAATGAGTTGCCCAAATCAACCCCCGTCGAATTGGACGCCGGACGATGAAGCTGCGCCCCAGCAGTGTCAACGCACATTTTATCGTTGCTCAACGACATGGGCTCCGTCATCACAGTTCAATTCATGAAAGCCGAAAATGTCCGCCTCTCCGAAATTCTAAGACCCGCTTGCATCCAGCTCAGCCTCCAATCTGCCACACGCGATGATGCCATTGGCGAACTCGCCCATCTCATCCCCGAACTCGCCGACAAGCCCAGCGAGCGAGATCTCCTCATTTCAGCCGTGCTCGATCGCGAACGTCTTCATACCACCGGCGTCGGCGATGGAGTTGCACTGCCCCATGCCAGAAATGTTCTTCCCGGAATTCTCAAAACTCCCATCGTCATTTTTGGCCGGCACAATTCCGGATTGGCATTCAACTCGATCGATGGTCGAGCGGTGAAACTCATCTTCCTCATCGCCGCTCCCGACCTCTCTCAACATCTCACCGTCCTCGCACGCATCAGCCGCCTTTTGCGCGACACAGCCCTGCGCCAAAAATTACTCTCCGCAACGAAACCCGACGAAATCATCAACATCTTTCGCACAGCCGAGTCGGCCAACTAAGACGCTACGAAATCTCGCCGGCAAATCCCTGTTGGCGCAGAGCCTCGTACAGCACCAGTGCCACGCAGTTGGAAAGATTGAGCGAGCGGGCCTCGGTATTCAACATGGGGATGCGCAGGTGACGCTCGGGATTGGCTTCCCATAATGCGCGCGGCAAGCCAGCGCTCTCGCGACCGAAGACGAGATAGTCGTTCTTCGCAAACTTCGCCTCGTCATAACGCCGTGTGCCGCCCTGTTCGACAAACCAAAGTCGCCCATCCACCGGCAACGCTGATTGAAACGCCGCCCAGTTTGCCCAGCGTTGCCACTGCACATGCTGCCAGTAATCCATGCCGGCACGTTTCAATTGCGCGTCATCCAGCTTGAATCCCAATGGCTCCACCAGATGCAGCGTCGTGCGTGTCGCTGCGCAAAGCCGCGCCACGTTGCCGGTGTTTGGCGGGATTTCCGGTTCGACGAGCACCACGTTCATCGCTTTTCTTTCCTGCGCGATGGCTTCGGGTAATAAACTTTCCACAGCACCAACCCGTGCGCAGGCGCGGTCATGCCCGCCACGCGCCGGTCGCGATGGGCGAGAATGCGCTTGATGTCGGCCGCAGCAATCTTGCCCTGCCCCACTTGCACAACCGTCCCCACGATGCCCCGACACATTTTGTAAAGGAAGCCATCGCCCTCGATGATGAAGGTGATCTGCGATCCACTGCGGCGAACGTCGCAACGCGTCAATGTGCGCACGGCGTCCTTCAGCACATCACCACGATTGGCCGCGAGTGAACGGAAGTCGTGCTTGCCCACAAAAAGCTGCGCTGCTTTGCGCATCGCCGCGACATCCAGCGCGCGAGGCACGTGCCAGGATTGCGTGCGCAGGATGGGATTGGCCGAAGGATGATTCCAAACGAGATAACGATACTGTTTGCCACTGGCGTCGTAACGCGCGTGAAAGTCCGGCTTCGACCGCGCGACGTGCATCACGCGGATGTCATGGGGCAACCACGCGTTGAGCGCCAGAAGAAGAAGCCTGTTCGCGGGCATCTTGTATTCCGCGCGCAATACCTCGAAGTGCGCCACCATGCCCATCGCATGCACGCCCGTGTCGGTGCGGCTGGAACTGAGCAGTTGCGGGCGGCTGGGAAATAAACGAGCGAGCGCCGCCTCCACAATTTCTTGAACGCCCTTCCCGCTCTTTTGCACCTGCCAGCCGACGTAACCGGTGCCGTCGTAGGCGATGGTCAGCTTGAATTTGATCGCGCTCACGAAAGGCCATCGAGGTAACTCTGCAGGAGTATGGCCGCCGCGCTGCGATCCACCTTTGTCTTGCGGTCTTTGGCTTTCACTCCCGCCTCGGCGAGCATCCGATGAGCTTGCACGGAGGTGAGCCGCTCATCCCACGTCCGCACCGGAACGGCGATGCTCTCTTTCAACACCGCGACAAACTCCCGCACCTTGAGCGCCGCCGGCCCGTAGCTGCCGTCCATGTTGCGCGGCATGCCGACGAGCACCAACTCCACTTCTTTTTCCTTCAGGAGTTGCCGCAGTCGCAAAAGAAAATCGGCGAAGGGCTCGGCCGGGATAAATTCCAGCGGCTGCGCGAGCATCTTTAATTCGTCGCTCAAGGCGACGCCTATCCGAACCGTTCCATGATCCAATGCAAGAATGCGCATGACTTAAAGTGTTTTCATGACTTTCGCCGCCGCACGCACGGTCGCGTCGATGTCGGCCTCGGTGTGGGCGGTGGAAATAAATCCAGCTTCAAACTGCGATGGCGCGAGATAAATCCCCGCCGCCAACATGCCGTGGAAATATTTGGCGAATCGCGCGCGGTCGCTGTGCATCGCATCAGCCAGACTGTGCACGGGTTTGTCGGTAAAATAGCCGCAGAACATCGAGCCGCAGGAATTAAACTGCACGGCGACGCCCGCAAGCAAAGCCGCCTCGCGCATTCCCGCCCTCAACTGCGCGGCGCGTTCCTCCAATTTGGAATAGGCATCGCCCTTCTCCAATTCTTCCAATGCCGCGATGCCCGCAGCCATTGCCAGCGGGTTGCCGCTCAACGTGCCGGCTTGATAGACAGGCCCCAGTGGCGCGAGGCAATCCATGATTTCCGCGCGACCGCCGAATGCGCCCACGGGCAATCCGCCGCCGATGATTTTTCCAAAGCAGGACAGGTCGGGGCGAATCCCAAAGCGTTCCTGCGCGCCGCCGCGAGCCAGTCGAAAGCCGGTCATCACTTCATCAAAGATGAGAAGCGCGCCGTCGTTTTGCGTCATCTCGCGCAGGGCTTCGAGGTAGCCGAGTTGCGGCAGATAAAGTCCGGCATTGCCCGGCACGGGTTCCAGAATGATGCCGGCAATCTGTCCGGGGTTCGCCGCGAAAGCCGCGCGCACGGCGTCCACATCATTGAACGGCAGAACAATCGTGTGCTGTGTAAAAGAGGCGGGCACACCCGCGCTGTCGGGATGCCCGAAAGTGAGCGCACCGGAGCCGGCCTTCACGAGGAGCGAGTCCGCGTGGCCGTGATAGCAGCCGTCGAATTTGATGATCTTGTCGCGCTGGGTGAATCCGCGTGCGAGGCGGATGGCGCTCATGCACGCCTCGGTGCCGGAGTTGGTCATCCGCACTTTTCCCACGCTCGGCACGGCGGCCTTGATGAGCTTGGCCATCCGCACTTCCAACGGATTGGGGATTCCAAAGCTCGTGCCAAAATCTGCCGCTGCCTTCACTGCCGCTATGATTGCTGGATGCGCGTGACCGTGGATGGCCGGCCCCCAAGTGCCGACGTAGTCGATCAACTCGTCGCCATCGACCGTGGTGACACGCGCGCCCTTCGCCGAATTCACGAAGAAAGGCTGGCCGCCCACTCCACGAAAAGCGCGCACGGGCGAGTTGACGCCACCGGGGATATGAAGGAGCGCCTCGGCAAAAAGAGTTTCGGATTGGATTCGCGTGACCATGTTAAAAATCAAATCAGACTTCGCGGTAACGCTGCGCCACCGGGATGCGACGGCCGATGCCAAAGGCCTTCGTCGTCACCTTCAAACCGGGCGCAGCTTGCCGGCGTTTGTACTCGTTCAAATCAATGAGACGCAGGACGCGCCTGACGGTCTCCGCATCAAAACCGCTGGCGATGATGTCGGCTGCCGCAGCGCCTTTCACCACGTACTCCTCGAGAATCGCGTCGAGCACATCATAAGGCGGCAGTGAATCCTGATCGGTCTGGTTGGGCCGTAACTCGGCCGAAGGGGGCTTCGTGATGGACGCGCGCGGGATGATTTCGCGCTCGCGATTAATCCATGCAGCGAGCCGGTACACCATCGTTTTAGGCACGTCACTGATGACGGCCAGCCCGCCGCACATGTCGCCGTAGAGTGTGCAATAACCCACGGCAAGCTCGCTCTTGTTGCCGGTGGTCAGGACGAGGGAACCGAATTTGTTTGAGAGGGCCATCAGGATGACGCCACGCAAACGCGCCTGCAAATTCTCCTCCGTCGTGTCCTCACTGCATCCGGCAAAAACGCCCCGCAACTCGCCTTCCAAAGTCTGATGTGCATTTTGAATCGGCACCACATCGTAACGAATGCCGAGTGTTTCCGCCAGCACGCGGGCATCATCCAGACTGCCCTGCGATGAAAATTTTGAGGGCATCGAAACGCCCCGCACATTCTGGGCGCCCAATGCGGCGACGGCCAGACACGCCACGACTGCCGAATCAATCCCGCCACTCAGTCCCAGCACAGCGGATTGGAAGCCGCACTTGTGCAGGTAATCACGCAGGCCCAGTACAAGCGCATTGTGCAGATGCTCCTCATCGGTGGCCGCATCGGCGGGCGAGAGTGCAAGCGCATCTGAATCCACGAGCAGGAGGTCTTCCTCAAACTTCCTGCCGCGAGCAGCCACGCGGCCCGCAGCGTCAAACACCAAGCTCGCGCCATCGAAGATGAGTTCATCATTGCCCCCCACCGCATTGCAGTAAAAGAGCGGGCGCTGCAATTTCGCCGCCAGACTTGCCAGCATCGCCTCGCGCGTCGCGTGCTTGCCGATGTGCCACGGCGATGCGGAGACATTGATGAGTAATTCCGCGCCAGCCTGCACGAGATCGGCCGCCGGATTGCGGCGATAACGGCGGTCGCGCCAGAATCCTTCGTCGTTCCAACAATCCTCGCAGACGGTCAATCCGAGTTGGCGACCGCCAAAGACGACAGGCGCGTTGGTTTCCGCAGGCTCAAAATAACGGTCCTCATCAAAGACATCGTAAGTGGGCAGGAGCGACTTTGCGCGCGTGGCCACTCTCGCGCCATCGGCAAGCAGTGCGACAGAGTTGGTCGCCGCTCGGCCGGGCCGTTTTTTATTCTCGTCCACATAGCCGACGACCAATCCCGCCCTGCCCGTGGCGGCAGCCAGCCGATCGAGCACCGCCAGATTGCCGGCGATGAATCCGTTCTTCAAAAGCAGATCGCGCGGCGGATAGCCCGTGATGGCAAGCTCGGGGCAGACGACCAGTTCCGCACCAGCTTGCACCGCGCGTTGATAAGCGTTGAGAATCTTCGCCTCATTGCCGGCAAAATCCCCGACGGTGGTGTTGAGTTGTGCGAGGGCAATCCTCATCAGTTGCCGAAGTAGGTCTCCTGAAGTGTGCCACGTTCAGTACGAATCAAGGCGCCGGGTTTGATCTGGCGTCGTTCAAACCATCCTTGCGGAACTTCGAGGACGTATTGGATGCGATCGGAAATGGATTGTGCTGGATTTTCGTCGAGCGGTTTGAGGTCGTGTATTTCAAGCACCTTTCCGGCGGAATCGATGTACGCAGCGGAGAGCGGCACGGTCGTGTTTTTCATCCAGAATCCGAGGCGCTGCGGCTGCTGGAACACAAAGATCATCGCTTCGTTTTCGCCCATCGTTTTGCGGAACATCATGCCGCGCTCGCGGTGTTCGGGACGGATGGCTTGTTCGGTTTCAATCTCAGCCGCGCCGATGAACAGGCGGATGATGGGCAATCGGGGCTGCGCTTCGGTGTGGATTTGGGGCGCAGCGGGAGCAACGGGCAGCCTCACGGGTTTTGAGGCGGTGGATTTTTGGCAGCCCAACAGGCAGCCCACCGAAAGGAGCATTGTGACCACTGGCATTGTCATCGACGCAATGGTGCTTGAAGGGGCGACCGTTTTCAAACCAAGGTTTTGTCTGACTGAGGCGAATTGCCAACTCGCAGGGAATGCTCTAAATTCGCGAAATGGATTTGGGCTTGAAGGGGAAAGTCGTGCTGGTGACTGGCGGCGCAAAGGGAATCGGCGCGGCCATTTCAAAATCGTTTTGCGACGAAGGCGCGCACGTGATCATCGTCAATCGCGGAGCGGCTGCAGGCAGTCAACTCGCAGCCAGTCTCGTCAGTGAAGGTAAATCATGCCGATTCATCGAAGCAGATCTCTCAACGGATGCTGCCTGCAAAATGGCGGCGGAAGCGGCGATGAGTTGTTTTAACCGACTGGATATTCTCGTGAACAACGCGGGGTTCAACGACGCGGTGGGACTGGATCAATCTCCGGAACGATTCATGGAATCCGTGAAGGCAAACCTGCTGCATGTGTATGCGCTCACGCATTATTGTCAGGACATGATCAAGGCGGCTCGTGGCTCGATTGTGAATCTCGGTTCGAAAGTATCCGTCACCGGACAAGGCCGGACATCCGGTTACGCGGCTGCCAAAGGTGGCGTGAATGCGCTCACGCGCGAGTGGGCAGCGGCATTGGCACCGTCGGGTGTCCGCGTGAATTGTTTGCTCCCAGCGGAGTGCCACACGGACCAGTATCAGAAATGGTTTGATTCACAACCCGACGCGCGTGCCGCTCAAGCGGGAATCGAACGGTTGATCCCTTTGGGCGGACGCATGACCACGCCGCAGGAAATCGCAGACATGGTTGTCTTCCTCTCCTCGCCTCGGTCTTCGCACACCACCGGCCAGATCATCGTTGTGGATGGCGGCTACATGCACCTCGATCGAGCCATCAGCCACGACCACACAAAGTGGAGTTAGGGCACCGGTTCCAAACCGAACACTTCGACGTCCACACCCGGCGACATCACGGCGTGATCGGGAGGTCTGGATTTCGCATCGAAAGAGTTCCAGCGCAAAATCTGGTCGTCCCAAGCGGTGAGACTCACATCCTGCAACAAGTAGGGTTGATGATGAACTCTCCCAGACTGAAGCAGATTTGTTTGGGCATTCCATGCAAACAACACGTAGCGCTCAATGAGAAAAAACTCCAATGATCCCGGCGCGGCGAGCCGATCGTTTCCCGTCGGCTGATAACTGAATCGCGATGTGCCTGATGACTCTGAATCAGCGCGCGCCAGTGAATAATCCAAAATTTCTACTCCGTTCAAGCGAGCTGACATTCGTGAGTGGATGTAATTGAGGTGAAAAAAACGGCGCGCCCACCAGACGACCAAGGGTTGATTGGCGTCGAGGGTGAAAAACCAAACGCCGGGAGTTCCGTGCTTGTCGCGCACATACGTCCGCAAGTTAGTTTCAAGAAAATCCGAGATCCACGGAACGGATGGAAAGCCACGAAACCGGATATTGCGCATGAAAAACGGAACGACTCCGAGATAAGCCGAACCCGCGAAACTATCCACCCACAGACCGCGAGGTAGAAGCGACTGAATCTCCTCTGCTGACCATTTCCAATGAAGAAACAGGAGATTCTCCCAGCGATGAAACATTTTGGGCGAACTATTCGCCGGTCGCTCGCGCTGAACTAATCGCGCATCATAACTGACTGGCAAAAGCGGCGTTGAGCAATTGCAATGCACGGTTCATCATCACTGAGCCAACAAGTTTCACAATTTTAATTTTGACGCGAACAGGTGAAATCGGCAGGCTCAACGGGTGCGTACTATTGCAGTTGGAATCAGGGCGATGATCGCCAAATTTGTTCAGTGGTTTGATACCGATATCGGAACCAAGAATCCGGAGGCGTTGCCGGATCAGCCAGATTTCATTCGAACCATCCCGTTTGCCCTGCTCCACGTAGCCTGTCTGGGGGTGATTTGGGTGGGGTTTAGCTGGGTCGCGGCCATCACGGCGGCGGTGCTTTACTTCATACGCATGTTCGCCATCACTGGTTTTTATCACCGTTATTTCTCACACCGAACATTCAAAACTTCGCGTGCGGCGCAATTCATCTTCGGCCTTTTGGGTTCCTCGGCCATCCAACGCGGCCCGCTATGGTGGGCATTCCATCATCGCAACCACCATCAACATTCCGATGAAGAGCCAGACGTTCACTCGCCCATCAAGCACGGCTTCATTTGGTCGCACATCGGCTGGATCACCAGCTCACGCAATTTTCCGACCGATTACAAAGTCGTCAAAGACTTCACGCAATATCCCGAATTGGTTTTCCTGAATCGATTCGACATGGTGGTTCCCGTTGTACTCGCGGCAATCACATTTGCATTCGGCGCCGCGCTCGGCCACTGGTGGCCCGACTCGGGTACCAATGGCCCGCAGATGCTCATTTGGGGATTTTTTGTCAGTACCATTGTCCTATTCCACTGCACAGCGAGCATCAACTCACTCGCCCACCTCATCGGCAAACGTCGCTTCACGACTTCCGACAAAAGCCGGAACAACATTTTTCTTGCGCTCATCACACTGGGAGAAGGCTGGCACAATAATCATCACCACTACATGCATTCCGCGCGCCAAGGATTCTATTGGTGGGAGATCGACATCACCTTCTACGTGCTCAAGGCCATGAGTTGGGTGGGGATTATTTGGGACCTCAAGCCCGTGCCCGTGAAAATTTACGACGAAGTCGCCCGGCAACGTGAGCAGCGCTGATAGTGCGCTTCAGAAAACTTGGCTCCAGAGGCAGGGCTCGAACCTGCAACCACACGGTTAACAGCCGCGTGCTCTACCATTGAGCTACTCTGGATGAACCAAGGCCGCAGACGCTACAAATACAACACGGACGCGTCAAACAATTTGCCAAATCATCTTCCGCTATTTCGTTTGACGAGTTGAAATGCCCCCGGTAGATGCCGAACTTCGCGCACCGCGTCCGAATCGACCAAAACCTCCACAATGTCGAATCGGAACTTCACCAACGACCCTCTCAACAATCGCAGATAATCCAATGCCACCCTGCTGATTTTGCGACGCTTTCCCAAATTAACAGCCGCCGCCGGCCGCGACCAGCGTTCACTCGAACGCGTCTTCACCTCGACAAACACAAGACAATCTCCATCGCGAAACACCAAATCCAATTCACCTCTCTTTGTTTTGAAATTGGCCGTCAGAAATTTCAGCCCCATCGACTTCAAATGACGTTTCGCCGCGCGTTCACCCAATTCACCTCGACGCAAATGTTCCGGTCTTGATTTTCCCGTCACGAATGATTTCAGTCGCTGCCAGAATTCCATGTTCGTTAGAACAGCCCAGCTTGCTCACTTTTGAGTGGCGCGAAACTCAACCGGTGAATCGCACTCGGCCCCAATCTTGCGATCGCCTCCAAATGCACCGGCGTTCCGTATCCCTTGTGCACGGCAAATCCATATCCGGGAAACTCAGCATCGTATCGCTCCATCATCCGATCGCGTGTGACCTTCGCCAGCACACTCGCTGCGGCGATCGAGTAACTGCGCGAGTCTCCTTTCACCAGTGGCGTCTGCGGGAATCGCATGGAATTGACACGCGTCCCATCCACGAGAACATGCATTGGAAAAACGGACAAGCCCGCCAGCGCTACATTCATCGCTCGATGTGTCGCCTGCAGAATGTTGATGGAATCGATGACTTGCGAATCGACGACGGCAATCTCGTAAATCACATCTGCACTGGACGTGATCATCTCAAAGAAATGCGCGCGCGCTTTGGGCGTGAGCTGTTTTGAATCGTTCAGCCCGGCCAGTTGCGCTGGCAATCCCGATTCAATCCACATCTTCGGGAAAATCACTGCGGCGGCAACGACCGGCCCCGCCAAAGGTCCGCGCCCAGCCTCATCCACACCCGCAATCGGCCACTGACATTGCATCACGAGTGCGCGTTCAAATGAAAATTTGTCCACTGTTTCCACAACTCGAGCCACGGCGGGTCTTTGAAGCCAGTCGTTGAAAAATGCAATCTGCAAAAGCAATCAGGCGGGGAGAAACCCCGCCTGTGCGAAAAAACTAATTGTAGAATGGCCGCGACTTACTCGCGTTCGCGCACCGTCATCGCTTCGCGACCGACGCGGCCGCGCAGGTAAGTCAGTTTGGCGCGACGCACTTTGCCATGCCGTTCCACTTCCACCTTTTCAACCATCGGCGAATGGATGGGGAAAATACGTTCCACGCCTTCGCCGTAACTGATGCGGCGGACGGTGAACATTTCGCTAAGTCCGATGCCGCGCCGACCGATGACAATTCCAGTAAACACCTGCGTGCGTTCCTTCTCGCCTTCCACAACGCGGGTATGGACTTTCACAGTGTCGCCCACATTGAAGTCGGCCGCCTTCTTGCGGAACTGCTCTGCTTCAATCTTCTTGATCAATGCCTGATTCATATCTTTTTCTTTTTGTTAAATTGTTCCCACAAATCCGGACGTCTTTCCCGCGTCCGTTCTTGCGCCTGTTCCCGACGCCACTGTTCAATCTCACCGTGATTGCCGGACAACAGCACCTCAGGCACCTTTTGCCCTCGAAATTCCGCTGGCCGCGTGTAGTGCGGATATTCCAGCAGCCCGTGGCTGAAGGATTCATCCGCCGAGCTGGCATCATCGCCCAGCACACCGGGCAACAACCGTGTCACCGAATCAATCACCAATATCGCCGGCAGGTTTCCGTTCGTCAGCACAAAGTCGCCGATGGAAATTTCATCGTCCACCAACGTTTCGCGCACCCGTTCGTCCACACCCTCGTAACTTGCACAAATCAGCACCAAGTGCCCCTTCTGTGCCAGTTCGACAGCCACCGATTGGTCGAACCGCCTTCCCGCAGGCGTGAACAACACCACATGGGTTTGCTCAGTCGCCAAACTTTCCACTGCCTCAAAAATCGGTTCGGGCTTCAGCACCATTCCCGGCCCGCCGCCAAACGGCTTGTCATCCACTGTCCTGTGCCGGTCGTGCGTCCAATCCCGTAACGGATGGATTTTCAGTTCCAACCGCCCTGTTTCACGTGCCCGCCCGATGATGCTTTCATCCAGCGGCCCCGAAAACATTTCGGGGAACAAGGTGAGCACATCTACTTTCATGCTCGCCTCGGCCTCATGGCCAAAAATCAATTCGCGGAGCCGTCTTCCTCGACGATCTCCACACGACTCCGTTTGCCCTGCTTGGCCGATCCCGATTCCAAAAGTGAACGGATGGCTGAAATCGTCACACCCCGGCGACCAATCACTCGGCCCACATCATCCGGATCCATCCGTAATTCATAAATTGTCGCGCCGTTCTGATCCACCGGACGGATGTCCACCAATTCTGGTTTGCTCACCAGACCTTTTACGACATATTCGAGAAACGTCTGCATGGCCGAATCGACTTACTTCGCCGCAGCGGCTTTTGCGGCACGCTTTGCCTTGCGAATAAAACTGGCCACCGTGTCGCTCGGCTTGGCACCGCAGTGCATCCAATGATTCACACGGTCCAGATTCAATGTGAAATTCTCGCCCGCCTTCATTGGCGAATAGCTGCCGACCTCTTCGAGGAAGCGTCCGTCGCGAGGACTGCGCGCGTCAGCCACAACCACACGATATGCGGGAGAATTTTTTTTCCCAATCCGTTTTAGCCTGATAGTTACCGCCATAAAAAGTTCCTCGAACGGGCAACCACTTGCATGGCAAATAGCCTTTCCGTCCAAAAAGGAGCGCGAATCTAGTCAGCACACTCCACCCTTGCAAGCACTGTTTTCAGCAATTGGGACAATCGACTACGGAACCACAACTCGTATGGCTTTCGGTTCAATCCCAATCCGGATTGGTAATGTGCCAGCCCAATCGCCTTCCAATTCGAATGCCGCATTTCCCACATTCGACAAACTCAGCTCTCTCGCGCGAAATCGCCTCACGCCCGGCGCAATTCCCCAGCCACCCGTCAGCGCTGCCAATCCGTAAAGCGGCAGCCAAAACCGACTCAACCGACGAAACACCGTCACTTCCAGCAGCCCATCATCCATCGCCGCATCGGGAAAAACTCGCCAGCGCCCGCCATAAAATTTTCCGTTTCCCACGAGCACCAATTCTGCGCCCTCCACTTGCTGTCCATCGGACTCCACCCGAATCTGCGCCAACTCCTCTCCCAATGCGCGCCAGCCCGCCATCACATACGCCAGCGCTCCATAGCGCTTTTTATTTTCCCACGTCACCAACTCCACCGCGCGAGCATCCAAGCCCGCCCCAGCCAACTGCACAAAATATCGCCGCTGCAAAACTCCCTCAACCGCGTGCTCCACCCAACCCGCGTCCAGTCGCCGCTCCCGGCCACGCTCCAACACAGTCCACGCTCCATCGATGCTCGTTGGGATCCCCAATTCCTTTGCAAACACATTCACCGTTCCCAGCGGCAATACACCCAATCGCACACGGCTGTTTCCTGCTCGCAACAATCCATTGGCAACCTCGTTCACCGTGCCGTCGCCGCCCGCCGCTACAATCGTCTCGTGCCCTTTGGCCACCATTTCGGCCGCCAGCTTTGTGGCGTCCCCCGGTCCCTTGGTTGGGACAAATTCAACTCCGTCTCGCGCCGACTTCAATCGGTCCAGAAAATGCCGCGCCTTATCACCCTTCGCGGCTGGATTAAAAATGACGCAACAACGCACAGCTTCAATTGCGGGATTTCACCGCACCGATTCGAGGACCGAACCCCAGCACATCGTGGCCACCGACACGCACGCTACGACTGACACATCCGGTGATGTGAAGTTTTGCGAGCGACACAGCGCGTGACAGAGCCAACCCGCGCGCCAAATACGCCGTGATTGCCGCCGAATAAGTGCAGCCTGTGCCGTGCGTCGCAACACCGCGCACAAACGGCGCGCTCAAAATCAATTCCGTTTTCCCATCCCAAAAAACATCGACTGCCGCTGGCAGTGATTTCAGATGACCGCCCTTCACCAGCGCAGCGCAGCCGTAACGAGACCGTATTTCTCGTGCCGCCCATTTCAAATCCTCCACCGAACGAAGACTGCGCCCAGTGAGAATTTCTGCCTCATCAAGATTCGGCGTCACCAATGCCGCCAGCGGCAATAAACTTTCCTGATACAACCGCACGGCATCAGACTTGAGCAATCGAGCGCCGCTCGTGGACACCATCACCGGATCTACAATGAGTGGAGGGCATTTGGCCCGATCAAAGAAATCGGCCACCAAACGGATGATGCCAGCGGAGTGGAGCAATCCGGTCTTCACCGCACGTGGCGGCAATTCGGCGAACAAGGCCTCGATCTGGCCGCGCACAATTTCCGGACGGCACGGTTGGATCGCAAAAACTTTGAGCGGGTTCTGCACTGTCACACAAGTCACCGCTGTTGTGCCATGCACGCCGAGGGCGGCGAATGTTTTCAAATCCGCTTGCAGGCCAGCGCCGCCGCCTGAGTCGGAACCGGCGATCGTCAGCGCTACAGAAAACTTTTGCCGCTTGGACACGGCGCGACTGTACGCAAATGCCGCGCAACTTTGAACTTTGAACTTTCAATAGCACCACTTCATATTCGCTGGATGGACAAGAGCCAAGTCGCCGACATCCTTTCTGAGATTGGAGTGCTCCTGGAGTTGAAGGGTGAGAACCCGTTTAAGACCCGCGCTTATGCCAACGCCGCGCGCACGCTCGAAGGTCTCACCGAGCCGCTGGATAAAATGATTGCCGAGGAACGGCTGGGCGAAATCAAAGGCATTGGCGAGGCGTTGCAAGAAAAAATCACCACGCTTATCACCACGGGCCGGCTGCCCTACTACGAAGAATTAAAAGCGGCGACTCCGCCGGGCTTGCTTGAGATGTTGCAGATTCCCGGCCTCGGACCAAAGAAGGTCAAAAGGCTCCATGATGAGCTGGGCATTGAGTCCATCGAAGCACTCGAGGCGGCGTGCGTGGCAGGGAAAATCGCGGTGCTCGATGGCTTTGGCGAAAAGACTCAGGCAAAGATTATTGAGGGCATCACCTTCAAACGCACTTATGCGAGCAAGCATCATCTTTCCACGGCGCTGGTCGCCGCCGAGCCCATCCTCGATGCGCTGCGCCAGCATCCGGATGTCATCCGTTGCAGCACAGCGGGAAGTTTGCGTCGCTGGAAGGAGACCATCGGCGATGTGGATTTCCTCGTCTCATCAAAGCATCCGGCGGCCATCATCGAATATTTTGTCACGCAGCCGGGCATTCTTTCCATCAGTGCCAGGGGCGAAACCAAGGCGAGCGTCATACTCGCCGGCGGTTTGCAGGCAGATCTGCGTGTGGTGGCGGACACGGAGTTTCCGTATGCGCTGGCCTACTTCACCGGCAGCAAGGAGCACAACATCGTGATGCGCCAGCGGGCCATCGCACGCGGTCTGCGCTTAAACGAATACGGCTTGTTCAAATCCAAGGAGGAGACACGTGATCCGGCATTGCTCGTCCGATGTCAGACGGAAGAACAGATTTTTGAGGCGCTGGAACTGCCCTACATCCAGCCTGAGCTGCGCGAGGATCACGGCGAATTTGTGGCGGCAGAAATGAATGCGCTGCCCGAACGCCTCGTGGAATGGACCGACCTCAAAGGCTCGTTGCACAATCATTCCAACTGGTCGGATGGCAACAGCACGCTCGATGAAATCGCCGCGCACGTGGAGGAGTTGGGCTGCGCCTACTGGGCCATCACCGATCATTCGCGGGCGAGCTTTCAGGCCAATGGCCTTGCCCCCGATCGCCTGCGCCAGCAGCTCAAAGCTGTTTCTGCCGTCAACCAAAAGCTGGCTGACGAGGGCCATGACTTGCGTCTGCTCACGGGCAGTGAGGTGGACGTCCTCAAGGAACGGCTTGATTTTGATGATGATCTTTTGGGCGAACTCGATGTGGTCGTGGCCAGTCTGCATGTCGCCGGCAGCGACGAGTCAGACAACACCAAGCGGCTGATTCGCGCGGCGGAGAACCCTTTCGTTCACATGCTCGGCCATCTCACCGGCCGATTACTGCTCGAGCGCAAACCGTATCCCGTGAACCAGCACGCGGTGATTGACGCCTGCGCAGCGACGGGCACCTGGATTGAGCTGAATTCCAATCCGTACCGCTTCGACATGGACTGGCGGCTCTGGCAATACGCAAAAGACAAGGGCGTGCGTTGCGTCATCAACTGCGATGCACACCGGCTGGAGCACGCGGGCTTTCTTCGATTGGGCGCCGGCGTGGCTCGCAAAGGCTGGCTCACAAAAGCTGACGTGATCAACACGCTACCATTGGAAAAGCTGCAAAAAGAACTGGCCAGGAAACGCACCTCATCAAACCGATGAAGCAGTCCCTCAAAATATTCCTGCTACTGTGGCTCGCATTCGGCGGAGTGATGGGAATCTTATTCATGTGGAAAGCCGGCCCAAGATTCGGCGTTCCCATCGGCCTTGTCTCCGGCCTTTTGTTTGCTAGCATCATGACCGCATTTGCTCATTATCAAGCGCGCAAGTTCAGAGGCCTGTGCCCGCTCGAACAGGGCGAGAGACTCTTGAAAGAGGGGCCGGCAAATCACATTGTCGGCGCGGAAGGAGTCGGTGGCTGGCTCTATTTCACTACTTCGCGTCTCTATTTCCGGTCTCACAAACACAATATCCAAAATCACGAACTTGTAATTGCGCTGGAGCAAATCGTCAGCGTCAAGACGTCGGGGATGTTCAGCATCATTCTCAACGGGCTGACTGTGGAGACGCGAAATGGCACTGAGAAATTTGTCGTGCAGGGTGTTCGTGATTGGGCGGAAATGATCGAGGAAACGAAGTCCGCTGGACAATGAACAAACTTGTTGTGCGAAAGGAATTGAGATGAGCCAATCAGCCCCAACGAGATTTCCCGGCGTGTTTTCAAGGTTGCGGGAGATCCTTCTGGCGCATGAAAAGAGCTACACTGTGGGGCCTGATACGGCGACTCACTATAGTTTGAACGCGCCCATCGGCCCTGCGACATTGCGCGTGTGGGGTGGCAAAATGCGCAGCCCAACAATGCCTGTCGCCTGGGTTCAAATCAGCAAAGCCTACGTGAGCTTTCACCTCATGGGAGTTTATGGTCAACCGAAGCTCATGGATGAACACAGCAAAGAATTAAAGGCGCGCATGCAGGGCAAGTCCTGTTTCAATTTCAAGACTGTGGACGAAGCGCTCTTTGCAGAGCTGGCGCGATTGACGGCGGCCTCGCTCACCGGAATGCGCCAGGCGGGATACATCACATGATTGGGCGTGGCGCCCAACCGCGCACGAATTGACTCGTGCCAGTTTTCTATTAGATTGTTGCCGCAGTGAACCTCGAAAAGTGTTTCTCGTTCTTTCGCCCGAAACTTTTTACGGCGCTTCGAAAATACACCACGCACGATTTCACTGCCGACTTGGGTGCGGGTGTGACGGTCGGCATCGTTGCGTTGCCATTGGCGCTGGCGCTCGGCATCGCTTCCATTCCAGCGGACAAACTCGGGCCGGAATGGCCGAGTCCACCGGCCATTGGACTCTACACGGCGATCATCGCTGGATTTCTCATCTCATTGCTCGGCGGTTCGCGCGTGGCGATCGGCGGACCAACGGGCGCATTTGTCGGCATCGTATTTGCCACAGCGGCCACTTATGGATTTGCCAATCTCCTCATCTGCACGCTGATGGCAGGCGTCATGCTCATCTTCATGGGTGTGGCCCGGATGGGATCGATGATCAAATTCATCCCCTTCCCTGTCACCACCGGATTCACCACCGGCATCGCCATCATTCTCTTCAGCACACAGGTGAAAGATTTTCTCGGACTGACATTGGAAAATGTGCCGTCGGATTTTGTGCTGAAAATGATCGCGCTCGCCAAGTCCCTGCCCTCGATCAATGGACAAGCCCTGGCAATGGCCATCGGTGTACTGGCATTGCTTGTTTGGTGGCCGGATAAATGGGCCAGGCGCGTGCCGGCTTCGATTGTCGCCGTGCTGGCCGGCACGGCAGTGGCAGCAGTTTTTCAGTTGGACGTGGAAACCATCGGCACGCGCTTTGGAGAAATTCCCCGCAACTTGCCGACCCCTCATTTGCCGGAATTTGATTTCTCACAACTGAAAGAATTGATCCGCCCAGCATTCACCATTGCCCTGCTCGCAGCCATCGAATCGCTTTTGTGTTGCGTGGTGGCCGATGGGATGACCGATGAACGTCACGATTCGAACACGGAGTTGGTCGCTCAAGGCGTGGCGAATATCGGCAGCGCGATGATTGGCGGCATCCCGGCCACCGGCGCGATTGCCCGCACGGCCACCAACGTACGCAGTGGCGCGCGCACGCCCGTCGCCGGAATCATCCACGCGCTCACCCTGCTGGCCATCGTGTTGATCGCGGCGCCGTGGGCGAAGCACATTCCACTGGCGGTGCTGGCAGGCGTGCTGGTGTACATCGCGGCGCGGATGGGTGAATGGCATCAGTTCACCCGATTGTGGAAATGGCCGAAGAGCGACGCGGTAGTTTTTCTCGCCGCTTTTTCACTGACGGTTCTGGCGGATCTGACAGTCGCTGTCGAAGTCGGACTCGTGCTTGCCGCGCTCCTCTTTGTCAAACGTGTCTCCGAAACGACACAGATCTCAAAAATGGCCGAGGCGCATTTCGACGAGCCAGAAGACCGCGCTGCCGGTGTCAAAGCCCCTGATGGGGTGATCGTCTTCAGCGTTTTCGGAGCCTTCTTTTTTGGCGCGGTGGACAAGCTGGAGACGGCGTTGGCTCAAGTACAACAGGAACCCCGTGTGCTCGTCCTGCGCATGCGTCAAGTGCTGGCGATGGATGCCTCCGGACTGGATTGCGCTGGAGGACCTGCATGACAAACTTCTCAAAAAGGGCCGGCACTTGCTGCTGGTCGGGCCGCACGCGCAGCCGCTGCTCATGATGAGCAAGGCGGGGTTCATCGAAAAGGTCGGGCAAACCAATGTCTGCGGCGACCTGACGGAGGCTTACGCGCGGGCCAATGAATTGATGCAGCCGAAGTGAATCAGCGCCGACGGCGACCGACGGATCCAAACATATAACCGCCTCGGACGCGCACGGCCTTGTATTTCTTTTCGTGCGGAGTCGGACCACCGGGTTTGTCGGCCTCAAAGATCGCGGTGTAGCGATAATTGAAATTCTCCAGTTTCTGTCGGGGTACTTTCTGGCTGATGTAGCGCTCAATGTCGTACACATGCACGGCATCTTCGGCGACCATGATGGTGAGCGCATCGCCGCTGGATTGAGCGCGGCCTGTGCGCCCGATGCGATGCACGTAATCCTCGGGGTGCTGCGGAACATCGAAGTTGATGACGTGACTGACATCGGCAATGTCCAATCCCCGCGCAGCGATGTCGGTGGCAACGAGCACTTCAAATTTGCCGTCGCGAAATCCTTGAAGAGCCTGCTCTCTTTCGCGCTGGGTTCGATTGGAATGAAGCACGGCCACGGCGTGATTGGCGGACTTGAGCAAGCTGGCGATGCGATCAGCGCCGTATTTTGTCCTGCAAAACACGATCACGGAATCGTAGTTCACTCGATTCAACAGTTCCAATAAAAGATCTGTCTTCTGCGCTTCGGCCACGGGATAGATGATGTGACGCACGGTCTCGGCTGGCGAACGGCGCGCGCCAATCTCGACGGTCTCCGGGTCTTGAAGCGCCCATTTGATCAGCGTCTCGATTTGTGCGGGAATGGTCGCAGAAAAAAGTGACGTGTGTCGTTTGCCCGGACATTTCTGGATGATGCGGCGCACATCAGGCAGGAAGCCCATGTCGAGCATGCGATCGGCCTCGTCCAACACGAGATGACTGATTTGGTCGAGCCGACAATGGCCCCGCTCCATGTGATCGAGCAATCGGCCGGGAGTCGCCACGATGATATCCGCTCCGCCAGAAAGCGCCTCGGTTTGTGCGCCATAACCAACGCCACCGAAAACCACGGCCACCTTGATGTCGGTGAATCGCGCGTAATCGCGAAATGCTGTTTCCACTTGGGCGGCCAGCTCGCGTGTCGGCTCGAGGATGAGTGCGCGGGGTGCGCCTTGCTTGTGCTTTTCCAGTTGGGTGAGGATGGGCAGCGCGAACGCAGCCGTCTTGCCGGTGCCCGTTTGTGCGCTGCCGATCAGATCGCGTCCTTGCAGAACCAGTGGAATGGCACGCAACTGGATTGGGGTCGGGTCGACATAGCCCATCGCCTTGACACCTTCAAGGACGGGCTTGGAAAGATCCAGCATGGCAAACGGCATAGCGCGGCACACTAGGCCAGCATTCCAGTTCGTTTGCAATAATTTCGTGTTTGAGTTTATGAGAGCTGGTGGAATACCTTCGCGCGGTGTCGGAGCGTAGCTCAGCCTGGTAGAGCACTTGGTTTGGGACCAAGCCGTCGCAGGTTCAAATCCTGTCGCTCCGACCACTACTATGATTCGCGTCGGAATCGGTTACGATGTCCATCAACTCAAGTCCGGGCGAAAACTGATTCTCGGTGGCGCAGAAATCCCGCACGATAAAGGACTCGACGGACATTCCGATGCCGATGCGCTCATGCACGCCGTTTGCGACGCGGTGCTCGGCGCGATCGGTTGCGGCGACATCGGCCAGTTTTTCCCCAACACCGACCCACGCTGGAAAGGCGCGCCCAGCCGCGTTTTTCTGGAAGAAGCTGCGCGGCAGGTAAAATCGCGCGGGGCAACCATCTCGAATGTGGACGCCACCATCATCGCGCAGGAACCCAAGTTGATGCCATTTGCCGCTGCCATGAAATCCAACATCGCATCGGCGCTGGGCGTCAATACGAGTCAGATTGGAATCAAAGCGACAACGAACGAGTTGCTCGGATTTGTCGGCCGCGGCGAAGGAATTGCCGCGATGGCCGTTGCCGCTGTGGATGTGCCCTGAAGTATGCAGACCAAAGGTGAGATCGGATGGACAGTGCGACGCGAAGACGGCACGCGACGTGAAGTGTACGCCAAACACGTGGGCAATCGCTGGTGTTTTTTCGAACGTGATCGGCGCTATGATAACTGGAACACACTCGAAGTGCCGCTGCTGGAAGACTGGTTGGAATTGTTCGATGCGGTGAAACGCCGCATCAAGCGCGGGAAAACTCGACCCGAAGAGGAAGACCGGATTCGCAAAGTCATCCAGCACCGATTTCCAGGCACGGAATTATGACCCGCCCGCCGCTGATCCTCGTCGCACCCAGCACACAGAAACGCGGCATTGAATTTGCGGATCATTCTTTGAGTTTATCGAACTACTACTGCCGCGCCGTCATCGCTGCAGGTGGCCTGCCCGTCATCACGCCCGTCACGGACAACCCGCGCGTGATCGCCGCAAGCGTGGCTCGATGCGACGGCGTCATGCTCACCGGTGGTGACGATTTGCAGCCGGATTTGTACGACACGAAACTCCCCGAATCGCTGCGCAAAAAAGTGATCGGCGCCGATCCATTGCGCGACTTGTTCGAGATGGAGTTGATCGACCAATCGCTGCGACAGGGCAAACCGTTGCTGGCGATTTGCCGTGGCCATCAAGTGCTCAATGTCGCATTGGGCGGCTCGTTGATCACCGACATTGCGACTGAAGCGCCCCGTTCGATGGAGCATCGCCGGCAAGATGCATCGACGGACACCGTTCAAGAAGTGAATGTGAATCCGCACACGATCATGCATCGAATCTTCGGCGCTCGCCGGCTGCGAGTGAACAGCGCACATCATCAGGCCATCGGGCGGATCGCAGCCGCTCTGCACGCGACCGCTCGAACTGACGATGGCATCATCGAGGCGGTCGAATTGAAACCGGAAGATGAAGCCATCTCGCCATTTCTACTGGGCGTGCAGTTTCATCCGGAACGACTCTTCGAAAAGCACGTGGAGTTTCTGAAACTGTTCGAGGCGTTCGTCAACGCGTCATCTGCAAACGACGCTCAGCGATAACACGCTTCGATCTGGCGCCGAAGATGACCGTTGTGCGCGAGCATTTCGTAAGTATGCACGCCCTTCTTCGGACGATGCCAGAATTCTCCGCCGGCACATTCCACCAATAATCCACCCGCAGCAAAATCCCACAGCCGTATCGTATCCTCGCGATACGCATCGAGCCTGCCCGCAGCCACCCAAGCCAAACCGAGCGCGGCAGAACCCATCATCCGAACCTTGCGCACGCGGTATACGATGCGGTTGAACACGGGCAAGGCATGACGGAGAGTCACTGCGTCCTTCGAAAAACCGAGTGTCAAAATGCAATCACTCAGCCGCCGGCGTGCGCTGACATGGACAGGCACTCCGTTCAACTTTGAGGATTGGCCACGAACAGCCGTCCACATCTCGTTCAGAAACGGATCGAAGATCACACCGATCAGCGTTTCATAATCAGAGTTCGATTTCTGCTGCAACGCGATGGAGACACAGGCGTGCGGAATCCCGTGCGAGAAATTCACCGTGCCGTCAATCGGATCGACCACCCAACGCAAATCGGAATTGAAGTCACCCGTATCACCCTCTTCACCGAGCACTGGCACATCGGGAAATGCGGCGCTGAGTTGTCGCTCAATCAATCGCTGCGCGCGCACATCCAATTCCA
This sequence comes from Akkermansia muciniphila, assembly GCA_945903605.1. Lineage (GTDB taxonomy): Bacteria > Verrucomicrobiota > Verrucomicrobiia > Limisphaerales > UBA1100 > CAMDOH01. The sequence goes on along the minus strand of CAMDOH010000001.1, from coordinate 40,710 downwards.
GTTTGATGTCGAACCGCGTCTGCGAATTAATCGCCTTTGTTTTGTGCAGATGCCGGCGCATCAATGTTCCCGCAGCTCGGGCGGCTTTGACGGCGACAATCAATGCGCGGCGTTTTTCTTTGATGTTCATTATCTCAACGGGAAACGACGTGCGCGGCGTCATCGGAAATCCAACCGCGCAAGCGATAATAACGCCAACCGATGACTTCATGAAGCCAGGAAAATGCCATTTGAAATCCTTCCGACGCGGGGAAAAGTTTTAGCACACGACCATTTTGCATAGCTGCTGTTCCCTGAAAATCACAACCGATTGGAATGACGTCGATGCCAGCCGTTCGAAAGACGCCTTCGCTCCGACGCAGGTGGTTGGCCGATGTGACCAGTATGATTTTCTTCCAACCTCGTTCCGACTTCAATTGCTTGAGCTGATTTGCTTCTTCATGAGTATTGGCACAAATGCCAAGCGAAAGCACTTCGAAGTCGGTGAGCTGCCAACGCTTGATCAAGTCCATGTACAACTGTGATTCAGACTGCTTCATGTCGCGCCCGGTAGCCCCCCCGCCAAATACCAGCACCTTTGCTTTGCCGCGCTTGATCAAGTCGATACCAGCTAGAAAGCGATCGATAGCATCCTTTGCTTCAAAACCATGCGGTGATTGAGTCGAACTGATTATCCCGCCTCCCAAAACCAATATCGCTTCGGCTTCCAGAATTGTGTCCATCTGCTGATTCGCATACGGCGCTTCGAGTCGTGATAATAGCCAAGCGGGCAATTGTGTATTGCCAAAGATTGTCAGTAGAAAAAAAAGCCCGCCGAATAGCCACGCCACACGCCAGCGACGCGCGCGCACTTGCCAAACCGCGCCCACCAACAATCCCATCCAGATGATTGAGAGCGGCGCGACCAGTTGATTGACAAACTCACCAGCGGAACTCGGCATCGGGTCGAGACACTAGCGTAGCTACAGACTTTTCTCAAGCATCGCCACACTCAAGAATCTGCAGGCAGACTTCGGATTCACTTTTGCGCTGGGACAGATTTTGCCTGAAGTTTTAGAATCTCAGCTTCGCTCAGTGCGCGATTGAAAACAGCGATTTCGTCGAGCCTTCCTTCCCAGTTGGATTGGTTGTCGCTACGACCGCCAAAGAAACACTGATCAAACCCAGCTGGGAAATCCGCCACGATCTTTGTTTCAATTTCAAGCTGACCATTCAGATAAATGCGAATCGATTGGCGATCGCGCACAAAGGTGACTTGTCTCCATTGCCAGCGCGGAATCTCGGATTTGCCGGCGACAACCGCCTGTGGATTGCCTCCATTGAAATAAATCAACTTGCCCGTGTGAGCGCTCTTGCCGCCGATACCGAGATGATCGCCCAAGTTTCCAAGACCGTGATTGTGATCACGGGAAAACAACCAGCCGCTGACATCGCGCCCGTCGTTCGGCATCCCATTCCAAAGCCAGAGTGAAACGGAATATCGATTTCCGAGGTTCGCCACGCGTGCGCTCAGTCGGCCACCGACAAAATGCGGCGCGCGATTCTTTTCATCCGCTTTGCAAAACGATGCCGACTGCGGCCCTTCGAGATAGTAAGTGATCCCGGATTCATAAGTGGCGTGCAGCCCGTGACCGGTGGCGTCGGCGGCATGCGGACCTGTGAATTCGTTCATCCGCCAATACGCTGCGGGCTTGGCGTCGAGAACGGCGCGCGCGGCAGTACCTTCGCTGAGTTTCCATTCGCGACGCGGTTTGCCAGAAACTTTCTCGAGCAGGTTTATGGCGGCACCGGCGATGATCGGCTCGGCCAACACTTCGAGACCCGCAGAGCGTGCCGGCCAAGTGTTGTAACCGCCAAATGGATATTGTTCCGGTGGCGGAATGTAACCATCGCCACCATTGGCCAGCTCGATGACCATGTTGTGTGGCAGCGGACTGGCCGCTTTGATTTTCAATCCAGTGACAGCGTAAGTCTCGCACGGAGTCGTGGCGATACCGATGTCGCCAATGCGCAATGCCTGCACGACAATTTCGGTTTGCTGCCGTTCGTGAAGCAGGATTGCCTCGCGCGCATACACCTCGGCGGTGCTTTTCAAAGCGCGATCGCCCATGTCAGCGAGTGTTCGCTGCGCCCACTCGAGCCGCTGTTTGTCCGGCACCCGATATTTCAAAGTCACTCGCTGCTCGGCCATCGCGATATCTGCATCCGCGCGATATTGGATTCCGGAGTAGGCTTTCACGGCAATATCGAGCAGGCCATTTGTGTACTCGTCGATCGTCGGCTTGGGTCGATCTTTTTCTGGGATCGTGTAGTCCATCCGCCAGATGTCGCCGCTGCAACCGTGCGAAAGAATTCCGACGAATGCTTGCTTGCCAGCGACAGGTTTTGGAGCAATGCGAGTCATCAATCCTTCGGAGAAAAGCCCAAAATAATCTGCGCTGATATCTGAGTCGCCGAAGTAGTGCATCGAAAAATTGCCCATCACCGAGATGGGGCGCCCATCACGTGATTGAATTGAGATAAGCGAAAGATCCGGATCTTCAGGCCCCGCTTCACCCGTGACATCATCCCACACACGCCCTGCGTGCATGTTGGCGCGCACTGTCTTGTTTCCAAACGGATCCATCTCCAGGCGGTCGGGCCGGCGAATCCATTGTCGCAACGCCGTGAATCCTGCGGCGTCGGCCTTGGCGAATCCGATTCGTGCAGGCTCCAGATTTGCCTGAGCAGCGGCAATGACATCGACGAGTTTTTGCCGCAGCACGGGCACGTACGCAGGATCGGCATCGGTGCCGAGGCAGCCCATCGAGGCCGGCGCACTGTGCGAATGTGTGGCGGAGATGAGGATGCGATTGGTTGGGATGCCCGTGCGAGTGGCCGCAATTGTTTTGGCCTCGTCGATCAACACGCGACCGATCATGCAACTGTCCACGACCACCATCGCAAGCTGACTTTTGTCGTCGGCCAAGACGATGGCCCGCGCATGGACGCGCGTTTTGATTTTCTCCAAAGATCGGCTGAGCATTCCGCCATTGATGAACACGGGCAATTGGGTTGGTGTGACATCCAACACGGCAGCTCCAGCCTTGAACTCCGCATGCAGCGGCGTCGCAGCGATGAGCAATAGACCAAGAACAATGACGGGTTTCATTTTGGGATTGAGTCTCTGAGTGGAGTGCTGTGCGACTCGCGTTTCACCGAGCCGCGGTCAATTTTGGCAACCGGTATTTTCATAAAGAACAAACCCGAGCCACCGACTTGCTTAGAATCGACGTCGTAGAATACGACTCCGATATTGTCCGCATTGAGTTGAATCGTGCGAGGACAAGCGCGGCCGCCAATCGCACGGCCGGGATTGTAATATTCGAACACGTCGTCCCACCGGATGCCGTCATCGCGCGAAATCACGTAACGAATGCGTTCGCCTCCGACACCCGGCCCGAGAATCTCCGACGCCAACAACCAACCGTTGGCGAGGCAGACCATCTCGTGACGCCATCCTTGTTCCTTCACGTTCGGGAATTGCGCGATGGGCTGCCAGGTTTTCCCGGCATCGATTGACCTCAATCCGGCTCCACTGATGAATGTGCCTTTCGGGGTGCGAACGAGCGGCACCAATCCGTGCGCGCGCGCATCCCCGAATGGCTGGCTCGCGCCCGTCGTGGGGTCGAATACTTGCGTCTTGTCGCTCAACGGGAGCAGCCACTGATTCGCTGCGAGTTCCACGATGGGATGACGGATGATGCTCGGCTTAGTTTCGTCGCGTGGAAATGGTTTTGGCTCAGACCACGTCATTCCATCGTCACTCGAAAGCGAATACAGGACCGAGCGCGGCTCTTTTTCGTTGGTCGGTTCGCTCCAACGATTCCACGCGTGCAACAGTCGGCCATCCCGCAACGTCGTGAGTGAACCGGGATAATAAGATCTGCCAACTGTGGGCGCGAACGGTTTTGGCTCGCTCCAAATCGTGCCGCCGTCGGGCGAGCGCGTGATGCGAAGGTCGCGATGATTGGTGTGTCCGTACGTGACGACAATGGTGCCTTTCGCACTCACACAAGCTGCGGGATGAATGTGTCCGCCCACAGGATTGCCGATGCGAACCATCGACAATGCAACATCTGCTCCCAACAGCTGCGACGAGACCGAAAGCGACACGCTCGCGGCGAATGTTGACTTGATGAACAGGCGGCGCGATGGGTTGTGCAGATTCATGGCTGTGGATTTTGCGGTCACTTGGCGAGGAATCCTTTTGGCATCAACTCGTGCACGGCCTTGATGATGCGATCTTCGACATCGCCCGCGAATTTTGTTGGCCGGTCAAAGTAAATCATGGCACCACCGCCTTCGTAGCCGCCTTCGTCCAGCACGCGTTTGGATGGAATGTAACACGGCACGTCGTTGGAATAGCCATTGACCCAAAGTCGCGTGCGATCGAATTCGTGTTTCAATCGCAGCGAATAGTCCACCACCACTTCGCCGGGGAGAAAGACCATCGCCAGTTCGTTGCCGAAGGACCATGTCTGCACGAGATACGGAAGTTTCGTGGGCAGTTTTTCTCCACGGTCAAGTCGCGCGAGATTCTTCTTCGCATGATAAACGCCACCCGATTTTCCATCAGCGATGGCTTGCCATTCTTCGCGAGTGGGCAGTTTGGAGTAGGCCAGCTCGATGTTTTTTGTCCGACAAACCAACGCGCCATTCACCGGTGTGAGCTTTTCGTTGACGAGCCGCTTCGCTTCTTTTGCCAACGCTTCGCCGTGTTGAGTGACCAACTCCAATGTGCTGCGCGGCGCGGGATTTTGATCAGCACCGCAGCCGATTGCCGTCAACGCGATCGCGCCGGGAAACTCGCGTTCGAGCGCCAATTGCGCGCTGCCAGCCCAGTCCGCGTGAAAGAAGTTGGATGAAAGCGTGGTGCAATGACAGGCGTAGCCAGTGAGAATTCCGCGTACGTCGCCGTTCGGATTTGTGATACGCAACACCGGCAGATCGTGATCCACAGGCTTGATGGGAAAGCTGCGCCGATTGGCCGCGAAACCGACTTTACCGATCCCCCAATGCAATCGCGCTGGCTTTCGATTGGCCAGCGCGGCGAGAATCACTTGCTCCAGCTTATCCGTCAGCTCGCGGGTGTAGCGCTCAATGGCGGGCAAATGTTCCGCCGGAATATCCATGCTGAAAATGTTTGGAGCCAAACCCAGCAGCATCGGCGCGCAATGAGTGTGGCTGGATGAGATGGTGAAACGCTCCGACTGCAGTTTCGATTGAGTGGCAACGCGGCGCAATACCTCCGTGCGCATCGATGCGGGCACGCCGAGATTGTCCACCGTCACCAACACCGCCGGGCCTTCTGCGTCGCTGCCAAAGGCGAGCGCTTTCGCACGGAGCCGTTGCTCGACCTTTGAAGCTTCCTCGCGCCGGCTGCCATAACCCGTCAACCTCACTGGATAATCGGGCGTGATATCAATCTGCGAAACTCCGACCAGCCGATTCACGTCCGCAGCCAATTCTTTGGCAACGAGCAACGTCACGCTGCAGAGAACGGCAACGACGCTCACCGACAATCTGCTGAGAATCATTTGAGCCATCGTTGTTGTGTTCATAAACTAGTTGTCGCCGATGACGCCCAGAATCACATCGGCATAAATCCGATGGCCAAAATCATTCGGGTGATTCAGCCCGTTGCCAGTGAAGTCGAGCACTTGCTTGCGTTCCAAAAGCGCCATCCAAACCGACGTCACATTCGCAGCGGCGATGCCCGGACCCGTCAACTTTTCGAGTGCGGCGGCGTATGCGGGGTAGAGGGGCGGTGTGGCATGAATCCATTCTGGATTGGCGGTCATCGAAGAAACTACGATGGCAGCGCATCCCGGATGAGCGGCACGGACTTTATCGACCAAGGCGCGAAGGGTGTTCGCGAACAGTTCAGGATGAATTTTACCGGATGCATCGTTCATTCCGAAGGCGCACAGAAAAAGATCGGGGGTTTCTTTGATCACCGCATCCGCTTGGGACAATCCCCACGACGCAGACATGCCGCTGACCGACAGATTGACGAGTGTGACCTTCGAACCGAACCTCTGCTCCAATCCCTGCGCAACCAATCCGGGATATCCGGGCTGTTTCGGCGGCGCATTCCCAGTCATCGAGGCATTGAGTCCGGTCGAAATACTGTCGCCGAGCACGACGAGTTTGATGGGTTGCTTCGCGGCCAGACGCGCACGGATCTTCTGCAGTTGTACAATCGGGGCAACAGGGACGCGCGGAGGCATCCAATCATCGCGCGCCGTGTAACTGGCCGCGCATTGCAAATCGTGAAAAAATCTTCCCTGACTGTAGAGCAACCACGATTTGCCATCCACCGTTGATTTATAGGCGTTGGGCGAACCTGGTGGAGGATGCAACTCGGCAAGTGTCTTGAACGGCATGCGCGAGTTTTGGGTGAGCACGATCAGTCGTGAACCCGGCTTCCAAGTGAAGTCGCGTCCGAGTTCATAGACAATTTCGCCCGAAGCACTTTTCAGAACCGGCGCCTTCTCCGGCACTCGCAGCAGTGATGCCTTTGCCAGCGTATCGCCAGCAGATGTCACAAAGAAAAGCGGGTCGCCTGCCAGTTCGCGTGATTGCCAGCAAGGAACTGATGCAGCGGCAAACACTGACATTGGAACAGCGAACGCGAGTGAAATCGTGAGTGCGATGGATGAGCGGTTCATGGATTGGGTGACGATCGAGAATGGCACGCCGACCGATTCTGACAACCAAAACCCTGTTCAGGAGACCAGATTTCCCAACGCGGTCTGAAGTCGATCACGCTTGGATTGCCAGTCGGCGAGGCGGGTTTGATGTTCGGCCAGAACGGCCGCGGGGACTTTTTCGGTGAAGCCGGGGTTGGCCAGCTTGGCCTGCACTTTTTCAATCTCGGCGGCAATCTTTTCCAGCTCTTTGCCCAGGCGCGTGCGTTCGGCCGTCATGTCCACCACGCCTTCGAGCGGTAGAAAAAGTTCACCCAGCGCGTTGCGCACGGCGGGTGTGCCTTTGTCGGGCGCGTCGGTGATGCAGTCGATTTTTTCGGCACCGAGCAGGAGGCGCAGTACTTCCAGTTCATGCGGCGGCAATGTGCCTTCGGGACGGAATAAAAAGGCGACGCGCTTGGAGGAGAGATTAAACTGCGTCTTGAGATTGCGGCCGAGCGTGACGAACTCGTGTTTGGTGGCGACAAATTGTTCGTCCGTCACATCCAATCCATAGTTGCTCTTGAATTCATCGCCCAGCGGTTTTGGCCAGCAGGCCGTCATGATGGTTTTGCCGCCTTGCTCCAGCGGCATGTCCGTGGCAAATCCCATTCCATTCCATAGTTCCTCGGTGATGAACGGCAGGAACGGGTGGAAAAGCCGCAGCGTGTGGCCGAGGACAAAATCAATCACGGCGAGCGTATTGGCTTTGCGCGCGGCGTCGCTGCCAAAGAAAACCGCTTTGCTCGCCTCGACATACCAGTCGCAATATTCGCTCCAGAAAAACCGGTAGAGCGTGGCGGTGGCATCGCTGAATTTATACCCGGCAAAAGCGGCCGTCACTTCAGTGATGGCTTGGTCCAGACGAAGCAAAATCCATTTGTCGTCGCTTGTGAGTAGCGCGGGCGCGATCTCGCCTTCCGTTTCGCCGCCCTGCATCTGGCGAAAGCGGCAAGCGTTCCAGAGTTTATTGCAGAAGTTGCGGCCCAGTTCCACCGCTTGCTCATCAAACAAAATATCCTGCCCAATCGGCGCGGCACGCATCACGCCAAAGCGCAGCGCGTCGGCGCCATATTTGGAAATGAGATCGAGCGGGTCGGGCGAGTTGCCCAAGCTCTTGGACATCTTGCGCCCCTGTTTGTCGCGGATGATGCCGGTGAAATAGACGTTGCAAAAGGGCATCTCGCCCATGAACTCGTGCCCGGCCATGATCATGCGCGCGACCCAGAAAAAAATGATGTCCGGCCCCGTGACAAGATCGGTCGTGGGATAAAACTTCTTCAGCGTGTCGGTCTGCTCCGGCCAGCCCATCGTGGCAAAGGGCCAGAGCCACGAGCTGAACCACGTGTCGAGCACGTCGGGGTCTTGAATCCAATCTTCACCCTGCGGCGCCTCGAGTCCGCAATAAACTTCAGCGCCGCGATACCACACCGGCACGCGGTGTCCCCACCAAAGCTGGCGGCTGATGCACCAGTCCTGGATGTTGCCCATCCAATGGTCGTACACCTTGGCCCAGCGCTCGGGATAAAATTTCAACCGCCCCTCGGCCACGCACTTCGCGCTTGCCTCCACGCCCGGATATTTCAAAAACCACTGCTCGCTCAAGCGCGGTTCGATGGGCACATCGGCGCGTTCGCTGTAGCCGACGTTGTTGGCATACGGTTCTTCCTTCACCATCGCGCCCAGTTCGCCCAGCTTTTCCACCGCCACTTTGCGCGCCTTGAAACGATCGAGTCCCACTAAGTCCACGCCGGCCAGATTGTTCATCGTGCCGTCCGGATTCATGATGTCGATGGCCGCGAGCTTGTGGCGCGCGCCAATCTCAAAATCGGCCTTGTCATGCGCGGGCGTGACCTTCAGCACGCCGGTGCCGAACTCAAAATCCACATGCGCATCGCCAATGATCGGGATGAGTTTTTGTTCGCGCGGCAATTCCACCGGCAACGGACGCACGGCGTGCTGGCCGATGAGATGCGCGTAGCGCGGGTCTTTCGGATTCACTGCGATGGCGGTGTCGCCGGGAATCGTTTCAGGTCGCGTGGTGGCGATGGTGAGCCATGTGCCGGGTGCCTCGGCCACTTCCACATTGAAGTGGTACATGAACCCCCTCTGCTCCTTCATCACCACTTCCTCATCAGAGAGTGCCGTGAGTGAGGCGGGGCACCAACTCACCATCCGTTTGCCGCGATAGATGCGACCCTTCTTGTAAAGCTCGACGAAGACTTGCTGCACGCAGCGCGAATATCCCGCATCCATCGTGAAGCGTTCGCGCGACCAGTCGCAGGAGCAGCCGAGTTTCTTGAGCTGTTCGATGATGATGCCGCCGTGTTTCTCCTTCCAAGCCCAGACCTTCTCCAAAAACTTATCGCGGCCCAGATCGTCGCGATGCCGGATGACCTTCTCCTTTTTGAGCGTGCGCTCCACGACCGTCTGCGTAGCGATGCCCGCGTGATCGGTGCCCGGCAGCCAGAGAACTTCCTTGCCATCCATGCGCGCCTTGCGGGCGAGAATGTCCTGAATGGTGTTGTTAAGAACGTGACCGAGCGTGAGCACGCCCGTGACATTGGGCGGCGGGATGACGATGGAATAGGCCGGACGAGTCGTGGAAACGCGCGCGGGATCGGCACTGAAGCAACCCTGCTCCAGCCAGAACTGGTACCACTTCTCCTCGACCGCCTGCGGCTCGTAGGCTTTTGGGATTTCTGGCATCGGCAACTATTTCAATTCGTGATCGGCGGGTTTCACGCCTTTCTTGTAGCTGCCAAAACCGTACGCAGTCGGTTTGTATTCGCCAACGATATCCACGTTTGCCTTGGCTGGCACTTTCAATCCGACGAGTTGATGAGCGGCGTTGATGACCAAGCGGCGCAACGCTTCGTTCGCCAAGTCCGTTGATGATCCCATCGTCGAGCAAAACGATTTACCGGGCTTTCCATCGGGCAACTGATAACTCTTCGTCCAAGCGACAGGCATCATCGGATCGTTCTTTTTGCCTTCGACCGGCTCATTGTCCGTGGATCGCAATCCGAAATCGGCGTCGTCTTTGATTGCCGGTCCTTTTCGTTTGAGCACTTGGCCGAGGACGACGGGTTTGGAATCGCCGGGCAACGGCAAGCGCACACCATAAACATCCGTCCCGCCCCAAATCTCTCCGTCATTAATGCCGCTCAAAAGCGCATTGCCCTTCATGTTCGGCGCGAACAAGCCACGAGTGGATTCGGTTTTGTGTCCGCCGTGATGCGATATCCATTTTTCGCCGAGAACGAAACGGCCAAACCCTTCGAGCCATTCTTTTTTCTCGCCGCGATAACCATCGTTGTAATGCTCGTAGGTGCCTTTCATTCCGTTGAAGGCATGAGTCGAAGTACGCAGGCCAATGACTGGCTTGCCCGACTTGAGATAGTCGTCGATCGGTTTCATCTGATCATCCGGAAGATTCCGGTAGCGAGTGAGGATGATCATCAAGTCGGCTGATTTGAGCGCTGCTGTGCCGGGAATATTTTTGCCGTTATTCGGATTAATATCTCCGTTCACGGAGTCGACCGCGAAAAGTACGGTGCATTTGAAGCCGTGTCGTTGCGCGAGGATTTTGCCCAATTGCGGCAACCCTTCCTCGCTCCGATATTCTTCATCGCCGGAAATTAGGACGATGTGCTTGCCTTTGCCCGCGCCTTCTTTGCCTTCGTAAACGACCCAATCGGCAGCGGAAACTGCGAGGGCGGATAACAGGGCAATCGATGCGACCGTGCGGATCCATGTTTTCATCATAGTGTGTTGGTTGATGCGGTTTATTATCGTGTCAAAGCGAATTCCATCGAGTCCACCAACGCCTGCAACGAGGCTTCAATGATGTTCTCACTCACACCCACCGTGCCCCACTCGCGCTGACCGTTCGTGGATTGGATGAGCACGCGCGTTTTGGCCGCCGTGCCGGTGGATGAATTGATAATGCGCACCTTGTAGTCGGTGAGCCGGATATTTTTCAGCTTGGGGAAAAACCGCGCCAGTGCCGCGCGCAACGCACCATCGAGTGCGTTCACCGGGCCATCACCCTCGGCGACTGTGTGCGAAATCTCGCTGCCCACTCGCACCCGCACCGTCGCTTCGCAGACAGAACCTTTGCCATCGCCGCGCATCGAAACGTGATAAGCATCCACAGCGAATGGCAATTCTTTGTGCTCAAGAATGCGCTTGAGCAACAACGACAGCGATCCTTCGGCTGCTTCAAATTCGTAGCCCAGATGTTCGAGATCCTTGATGCGCGAAAGGATGGGTTTCAGTTCTGGCGTGTCGTTCGTGATCTTAAAACCGAGTTGTTGCGCTTTGATGACGATGTTGCTGCGTCCAGCCAGATCGCTGATGAGCACATTGCGCGCATTGCCGACAAGAGCGGGATCGATGTGCTCGTAACTGCGCGCAATTTTCTGAACTGCGTTCACATGCGTTCCACCCTTGTGAGCGAAACAGGCCGAACCGACCCACGGCTGGCGCGGATCGTGCCGGATATTCGCGACCTCATCGACGAATTGAGAAAGTTCTTTGAGCTTCGGCAATGACGACGGCTTCACGCAACTCCGCTTCATCTTGATGGCGATGCACGGAATGAGGCTGGTCAGATTGCAATTACCCGTGCGTTCGCCGTAGCCGTTGATGGTGCCTTGCACGTGCGAGGCGCCAACTTCCAGCGCCGCGATGGCGTTGGCTGCGCCCAATCCGATGTCGTTATGCGTGTGAATGCCGATCCGGCTGTTCAATTTGCCAATGGCGACTTTCGTGATGGCTGCAATCTCGATGGGCAAACAACCCCCATTCGTATCGCACAGAGTCACGATGTCCGCACCGGCTTTTTCGGCGGCGACCCAAGTGGCCAACGCATAATCTGCATCATCCTTGAAGCCATCAAAGCCGTGCTCGGCATCGTATATGACAAATTTCCCGTGATCTTTGAGAAAGCGCACCGTATCGCTGATCATCGCGAGATTTTCCTCGGGAGAACAACGCAGCACCTCTTTCACGTGCAACTGCCACGTCTTGCCGTAAATGGTGACGACGGGCGTTTGGGCTTCGATGAGCAATCGCACTTGTTCATCATTCTCGACAGGCACGCGTTTCCGACGTGTGGATCCAAAGGCAGCGAGTTTGGCGTGTTTGAACTTTTTCCTTTTGGCCTGTGCGAAAAACTCGATGTCCTTCGGATTGCTACCCGGCCAGCCACCCTCGATGAAATGCACACCGAAAGCGTCAAGCCGCTCGGCGATGCGCAGCTTGTCTGCCACCGAGAAGTTGATGCCCTCGCCCTGCGACCCATCGCGCAGGGTTGTGTCGTAGATTTCAACGTGCGATTCCATCTTGCCCCACCATCGGGGAAGGACTTATTAGGTCAAATCCCTCGCCGAGGCAAACGCTAATAGGCGATGCGAATCACCGTTGGCCGCGCGCGAGTTTGAACCAGCTTTGAACTGGCGGCGGCTCGGGCAACGGCTCGCCCACGGCTTGATCAATCGCCTGCTGGATATGCGCGAACCAAAGCCGAGCGCGATCCATGCCAGTGGCAGACCGCGGCGAGGTGATGTTGCGTTGGTTGTTGAACCCGAGTTGGAGCTGTTGGTCATTTGTTTTCATACGCGATCACGGTAGCTGGAGGGGTTGGACAAAAACGGTCTATCGTTCAAATGAGTTTTCACTTGCTGCGGCGGAGGCGGCGGCATCAACGTCGGCGCTGGTGTTGATCGCCTTCCACAAACCATTCGGGGTGCTCAGCCAGTTCACGACAGAAGCGGGATCAACACTTCGCACGCTGGCTGAGTTCGGTTTTCCAAAGGATGTTTATCCCATCGGCAGGCTCGATGGTGACAGCGAAGGATTGTTGCTGTTGAGCGATGAGCCGCAGTTGAACGAACGGTTGTTGCACCCGCAGAATTCCCACGAACGCGAGTATTGGGTGCAGGTTGAGCGCGTGCCGACGACTGCAGCGTTGGAGAAGTTGGCCAGTGGATTGTTGATCCAAGGCCGGAAAACACTTCCAAGCCGCGCGTGGTTGCTTGAGCCACAACCGCAGATTTCGCCTCGAGTCCCGCCAATCCGGTTTCGTAAGAATGTGTCCGATTACTGGATCGGCCTCGAACTTATTGAGGGCAAAAACAGGCAGGTGCGCCGGATGACGGCTGCTGTTGGCCACCCGACTTTGCGATTGCTTCGGGTTCGCATTGGCAAGCTCGAGTTGGGCGAGTTGAAGCAAGGCGATTGGAAAAACCTCACTGAGACTGAACGAAAGCTGGCTTTAAGCTGAAGGGGCTTTGCGCTTCCGGTCAAAGTCGTTGCCAGATTGAAGTTGGCAGCTTGCAACGGTTTGAATGCTGAGGCATTCTGGCTCGGTGATGCCATTGCCCAATTTTGCTTGGAGTAATCCCAGCCAAAAACCGTCACACCCCACCAACGGACGAATCGAAAAACCTATGCGCAAGTTCCTACTAGTTCCCCTACTGGCAGCAGTCATCAGCACCGGATTGGTTCAGGCATTGAAAGCAGGCCCTCGCGATGCCCAATGGAAAGCGGTCGATGAAGCCATCAGTAAAGGTCTGCCCAAAACGGCCATCACGAATCTGGTGCCGATCATCGAAGGCGCACTCAAAGACAAGGCTTATCCTGAAGTGGTGAAGGCCATCGCGCGCCGAATCACTCTTGAAGGTAATATCCAAGGCAACAAGCCGGAGGAAAAGATTCTTCGACTGGAGGCCGAGATTGCCAAGGCGCCGAAAGAAATTGTGCCGGTTTTGGACACCGTTCTGGCGAATTGGTACTGGCACTTTTTCCAACAGAATCGCTGGCGCTTCATGCAGCGCACACAAACGGCCGAGGCGCCGGGCAAAGATTTCACCACATGGGATTTGCCCCGTATCATGGCGGAAATCGACAAGCAATTCACGAAAGCACTCTCGGCGGAAAAAGTTCTCAAGACCATTCCCATCGCCACGTACAACGACCTCCTTCAAAAAGGCACATTGCCCGATAGCTATCGCCCGACGATGTTTGATTTCCTCGCACACGAAGCGTTGAAGTTTTACTCCTCCGGCGAACAAGCAGGCGCCAAGGCCGAAGACGCTTTTGTCCTGTTGGCAACCAGCCCGATTTTTGCCGCGGCTGATAAATTCATGGCGTGGAAACTGGACGCCATCACCGATACGGACTCCAAACAGGTCAAAGCAATCCGGCTCCTGCAAGACCTGCTTCGGTTCCATGAGAAGGACGCGGACAACACGGCGTTCATCGATGCGGATCTCGCTCGATTGGTTTACGGACAAAACACCGCCTTTGGTGAAGACAAAAACAAGCTCTACAAGGCGGCACTCAAAGTGAGTGTCGACCGCTGGGCTGATCACGAACTTTCCGCTCGCGCGCTGGCCTATTGGGCAAGCGTCCTGCAACAGGAAGGCGATTTGGTCGAGGCACACAAACTGGCCAAACGGGGCATTGGCGCTCATCCCAACAGCATCGGCGGCAACATGTGTTTCAACATCATTCAGCAGATTGAATCGAAGACTTCCAGCATCCAGACCGAGCGCGTTTGGAACAATCCGCGCCCGAAAATTGATGTCAACTATCGCAACCTCACCGAGGTTCACTTCCGGGTTGTCGCCTACGATTGGAACGACATGCTCGTCAAACGCAATCGTCGCCCGGAATGGCTCGACAACAACGAACGCAAAGCGCTTCTGGCCAAGAAAGCCGAATTCGAATGGTCAGCCCAATTGCCGCCAACGCCCGATTATCACGGCCGTGTCGAATCCCTCACTTCGCCCGAAGACATCAAGCCCGGCTCGTACTACATCATTTCGAGCCATAACAAGGAATTCAGCGAAGCCAACAACATCGTCTCCTTCTCCGACTTTTGGGTCAGCGATCTGGCCATCGTCATGCGCACACTTCATGGAGAAGGACGGCTGGAGGGATTCGTGCTCAATGCCATCACTGGCGACCCGATTGATGGCGCCGAGATCTCCTCGTGGCAGCGCACCAACAACAATCAACTCGAGGCACTACCCGCGCGCAAGACCGATGAGTCCGGCCTGTTCAAGATCGAGGGCGTTCAACAGCGCGGTATCCTCGTATTTGCCAAACACCAAAATCAGCAGCTCTCCTCGCAGAACGAGTATTGGATGTATCAAAACAATTATACGCAGCGCCCGTACGACCGCACGGTGTTCTTCACCGACCGCGCACTCTATCGTCCCGGCCAGACTGTCTCGTACAAGGGCATCTGCATCCACGTCGATTCCGACAAGGACGATTATCAGATCGTAGCCAACCGCGATTTGACAGTGGTATTCAGCGACCCCAACAACAAAGAAATCACCCGACAGAAAGTTCGTTCCAACGATTACGGTTCCTTCAGCGGAAGTTTCACCGCGCCGCGCGACCGACTCATGGGTCGGATGAGCATCTTCACACAAGACGGCCCCGCGGGCAGCACCGCCGTGAATGTCGAGGAGTACAAACGCCCCAAATTCCAAGTCGCCCTCGCCGCTCCGAAAACAGCGGCGCGATTGGATGACAAAGTTTCGCTGAAAGGCACCGCAACGGCCTACACCGGCGCGGTGATCGATGGCGCGAAAGTGCAATGGCGCGTCACACGACAAGTCCGATATCCCGCGTGGTGGGGCTGGCATTATTGGTGGCGGCCGTTCCCGCAAAGTCCCAGTCAGGAAATTGCGCATGGCACTGCCAAGACCGGCACCGACGGAACATTCACCATCGAGTTTGAAGCCAAACCCGATTTATCTGTGCCCGAAAAAGACGAGCCAACCTTCCACTACAGCATCAACGCCGATGTGACAGACAACACCGGTGAGACACGATCGGGCAGTTCCAGCGTCAATGTCGGCTACACGGCATTGCAGGCAAACCTCACTGCCACCGACTGGCAGACCGATGAAAAAGCGGTTTCGATCACACTCAGCACGGTGACCCTCGATGGCGAACCGCAAAAAGCCGAAGGCTCGCTGAAAGTTTACAAACTCAAGGAACCCGCGAAAGTGGAACGCGCCAAACTCGGCGGCAATTATAATTACAACCCGCAACCACGACGCGGCAAAGGCGGCATCCTCATCTCCCCCACTCCTGCCGCTGATCCGTCCAACGTCAATTCATGGGAATTGGGCGCTGTGGCCGAAACGAAAGGATGGACCACCGATGCCACCGGCAAACTCGTCTTCAACTTCAAGTTGGCTGAAGGCGCCTATCGAGTGATCGTCGAATCGCAAGATCGCTTCGGCAAAAAAGTCACCACTCGATTGCCCGTGCAAGTGCTCAAGCCCGCTGCAAACAAACTCGGCATCAAAATCCCGCACCTTCTCAACGCGCCCGATTGGTCCACTGAACCCGGCAAAGAATTCATGGCGCTTTGGGGATCGGGTTACGACCGCGCGCGCGCCTTCATCGAAATCGAGCATCGCGGCCAAATCCTACAAAAATTCTGGACACGGCCAGCCGACACTCAAATTGCCATCAAGCAAGCCGTCACCGAAGCCATGCGCGGCGGATTCACTCTCCACGTCACCATGGTGCGCGAGAACCGTGCCTACATCAATTCGCATTCCGTTGCCGTGCCTTGGAACAACAAAAATCTGACCATCAAATGGGAACACTTCGTCTCGAAACTCGAGCCAGCACAGAAAGAAACCTGGACGGCTGTCATCACCGGTCACGATGGCAAGAAATCCGTCGCTGAAGTTGTTGCCGCGCTTTATGACAAATCGCTCGACGCTTTTGCCCCCCATCATTTCATGGGTGGCTTTGGAGTGTTCCGTTCGGATCATTCCCGGCGCAATTCCCAGTTTGAAAATAGTGTGAAAGGACTGCAACACATCCTCGGTAATTTCCCGTCAAGTTACCGCGATACCAGCTACTCATACCGTTCCTTCCCGCAGGACATCATCGGCAACTATTGGGGCTACCAATATTTCGGCAGAGGTGGCGGCATGGGTGGCGGCCCCGGTGGCGCATTACGAAAGGGAGATGGATTTCCTGAAGCCTCTGCTGCTATGGCGCCCGGCATGGCGATGGAAATGCAGCAGAATGGCGCGCAAAATCGCAGCGACGCCAAGTCTGCCGGTAGCGAGAAACGTCGTGCGTTGTCCGACAAACAAAGCGACGGCGAACGGGAGAATTCCGGCGGCGGCGGCGGCAATGCGCCGGATCTCGGCAAAGTCTCCGCCCGCAAAAACCTCAACGAGACGGCCTTCTTCTTCCCTCATCTGATCTCGGACACCAATGGCGTCGTAAAAATGCAATTCACCATGCCCGAGGCGCTCACGGAATGGAAATTCATGGGCTTCTCTCACGACAAAAATCTGCGAGGCGGCCTGCTGCAAGACAGCGTGGTCACTGCCAAGGAAATCATGGTGCAGCCGAATCCGCCGCGATTCCTGCGCGAGGGCGATCAACTCGAATTCACCGTCAAAGTCTCCAACCAATCCGCTGGCCGACAGACCGGCAAAGTCGCGTTGCAATTGGCTGAGGCGTTCAACAATGGATCGGCAGACAAGGCGCTGGGCAATACCTCGCCTACCATCGCATTCGATGTGCCTTCGAAAGAGTCGCGCACGTATTCGTGGCGGTTGAAAGTTCCCGACGAAACTGGATTCCTCACCTACAAAGCCGTCGCATCCACAGGTCGGCTTTCAGACGGCGAGGAAGGTCATCTGCCCGTCCTCTCGCGCCGCATCCTCGTCACCGAATCTCTGCCGCTGCCCATTCGTGGCAAGCAGACGAAGCAGTTTGATTTCCTCAAACTAAGCCAGTCAGCCAACTCGAAGACGCTCAAGCACCAAAACATGTCCGTGCAAATGGTCTCGCAGCCGGCTTGGTACGGCATCATGGCCCTGCCCTACCTGATGGAATATCCCCATGAATGCTCGGAACAGATCTTCAGCCGGCTGTATGCCAACGCACTCGCGCGGCACATCGCCAATTCCGATCCAAAAATCCGGCACGTGTTTGATCTCTGGAAAGGCACACCGGCACTCGATAGTCCGCTGGAAAAAAATCAGGATCTGAAATCGGTGATGCTCGAGGAGACTCCTTGGCTTCGACAAGCTCAGGCTGAAAGTCAGGCGCGCAAAAACGTCGGCATTCTGTTTGACGGCAACCGGCTCAACGACGAGACCACGCGCAACCTGCAAAAGCTCGCGCAGATGCAGTTGGGCGACGGCGCATGGCCGTGGTTCCCCGGCGGACCGGCCAATGACTACATCACGCTCTACATCACCACAGGATTTGGCCGCATGCGCCATCTGGGTGTGGATGTCCCCGTTGATTCGGCAGTGAAATCCATCGCCCGACTTGATGGGTGGATCGACAAAACTTATCGCGACATTCTGCGCTACAGCAAAGATAAGGATGCGAACCATCTTTCGCCGACCATCGCGCTGTATCTCTACGGCCGCAGCTTCTTCTTGAAGGACAAGCCCGTTGCCGCGCCGCACAAAGAGGCCGTTGATTATTTCATCGGTCAGTCCAAGAAATACTGGCTGCAACTGGCCAATCGCCAGTCGCAGGCACACATCGCCGTCGCACTCAAACGCTTTGGTGACCTCGAAACACCGAAAGGCATCATGGCCTCCATCAAGGAACGATCCGTCTCCAACGAGGAAATGGGGATGTTCTGGCGCGACCTCGAGCTCTCGTGGTGGTGGTACCGCGCCCCGATCGAAACGCAGGCGATGATGATTGAGGCATTTGACGAAGTGATGGGCGACAGTGTGGCTGTCGAAGATTGCAAAGTCTGGCTCTTGAAACAAAAGCAGACTCAGGATTGGAAAACCACCAAAGCCACCGCCGATGCCATCTACGGTCTGCTCCTGCGCGGAAACAACCTGCTGGCATCCGACGCACTCGTCGAAGTAGCTCTGGCCGGACAGACCATCAAGCCCGCACAAGTCGAGGCCGGCACCGGCTTTTACGAGAAACGCTTTTCACCCATCGACATCAAATCGACGATGGGCAAGATCACCGTCAAGAAAGTCGACGAAGGCGTCTCTTGGGGCAGCGTTCACTGGCAATACTTCGAGGATATGAGCAAAGTCACCCCGCACGACGGCACACCGCTCAAGCTCAAGAAAACGCTTTTCACAAAGGTCAACACGAAGAAAGGCCCCGTGCTCGAAGCCGTCAAAAACGGACTCGTCAACGTGGGCGATGAACTGGTCGTGCGCATCGAATTGCGCACCGATCGCGACATGGAATACGTGCACCTCAAAGACCAGCGCGGTTCCGGTACGGAGCCAGTCAATGTCCTCTCGCGCTACCGTTATCAAGACGGCCTGGGCTACTACGAGACGACGCGCGACACCGCCAGCCACTACTTCATGGATTATCTGGCCAAGGGTATTTACGTGTTTGAATACTCCGTGCGCGTGCAGCACCGCGGCCAATATCAGACCGGCATCGCCGAAATCCAGAGCATGTACGCCCCCGAATTCAACTCACATTCAGAAAGCTTCAACCTGACAGTGAAGTGACCCTCGGAGTTGGTTCAAACACTGATTCGAAAATCAAAAAACCCTCGGCTGAAAACAGCCGGGGGTTTTGCTTTATCAAATGAGTAGGCGGCTCGAATCTAGTTCTCCAGCTTTAGAGCCACGGTGAACCCGCTTCCCCCTCCATTGCCACGGTGGGCGCGCGACCAACCGATTACTTCAGCGCGCCTTCGACCATCTCTTTGAACGCGGGGATGGATGATTGGGTCAAGGCCGCCGGCCCGGTCATTTTCACAAAAATGCTCCCGTCGGCTGCTTCGATGATGGCGCCGAACAAGGAGTAGTTCGCGCGCGCCGTTTTCTCGCCCAATGGCGGGCCGTCCATGTAAGTTCCTGTCGCGCTCACGTAATGCACCTTCGATTTACCGACGGTCACTTCATCGGACTTGGATTTGAGCGCCGCTCCTTTTTCTACAAACTGTCCGAGCCAACGATCCACATTCGCTTTCACGCCGCCGCCGCCTTGTGGCCCAAAGTGGAAAAACACCACTTCCGCGCCAGCTCCGGTCTTGGCATCGGCGACTTTGAATTGCGCTTTGCGCATGCCGCCGGCGGCCTGCACTTCCCATTTTACCGGTCGCGCAAACTTCAGTCCGCCCACTTCAAATTTCGCTGGCTCGTCCGCCACTGTGCTCATGGACAACATGGCAACTGTCAAACCGGACATCAGGATTCGTTTCATTACCGAAGCGTTTAACGGAGTTGTGCGACGGTGTCAAACCGTCCCGCCACGGGACTTTTTATTGTAGTAAGCAAGCACTCGATCAGATACGTCCAGATAAGAGACATCCAATTCATAAATGTGTTTGAACTGTTTCAGCGCGTCGTCCGGCCGACCCAACTTTTCGAGCACGCAACCCAGGTGATACACCATTTCTTTTTTGAGTTCGTCGAACACTTGTTTCTCGGCGATGCCCGTAGCCAGCGAACTTTCAGCGAGATCAAACATGCCTTGCTGCGCGAAACACTGACCCAGATAGCACAACGAGCGGATGCGCAGGTTCGGCTTGGACTGAGTGCGCTGGAAGGATTCAATCGCATGGGCGACCTCGCCCATTTTGAAACAAAGCTCACCGTATTGATAACGCAGTTCCATATCTGTCGGATACGAGCGCACACGCTCGGCCATATCCGCCACCCTGAAATCGTTTTGCTCTGCATCGAGTTCAGCGACTTGCCCCGCATATTCCGGCGATGAAGAATCGAGTCCCGCGCGGCGTTGATCGAACCGCGTCAGATTCGCATTCGTCATCGCGCGATCCACCGCCGGATCTTTTGCCAAACTGTTCGCCTTCACGAACTGATAATATTCGATGGCTCGATCGACATCACCTCGGTCGAGATACAACTTGGCAATGTCCATCGCGATCTTGAGATTATCCGGCGCGGCTTGCAGCTCCGCTTCCTTGCGCGAGATCATTTGGTCGATGACTTCGGGGGGCTTGACCACCATTTCCTGCTGTTCAAGTGCCTTCGTCGTTTCAGGATCTGCAAGCGCATCGCGATACGTCCCTTTGCCTTGGGCGATGGCGCTGTAGCCACCGCGTTCCAATGTTGCACGAGCGCAGATGTCACGGAACTCGTCCAGCAATTGCATGTCGTCGGGATGAAGCTCGACCATTTTGCGCATCACATCCTCAGCCATCGTATAATCACCCAGCGTCTCCAGTGCGGCAGCGAGCTGCGAATACGTTTTTTTATCTCCCGGCGATTTCTTGCGCAGGAGCTGGAGCGAGGCAATGGCTGTGCGCGGAAAATACAGGTGTGTGGCTGCATTGGCGATGATCCGATGACACATCGAATTTTCGGGGCTTTCATTGAGCACCTCCTCGGCATGCTGCATCGCCAGGATGTAATTTTGTTTTCGGAGATAGTAGTGGGCTTGGATGAGATCGACGATGTGAACGACCACTCCAAGCAGTCTGGCGAAAAGCGCTCTCGTTTTGGCTCGTTCGAATTGCGCGACTCGCAGCAGCATGCGCGACTCAAAACAGCCCGACTCCTTCTTTAACAACTCGATGAGAATCAGGATCGCATATTCGCTATTCTTCTTCGAAACGGCGGCCTTGGCTTTGTCATGTTGTTGATGCAAATCCAACCCGATCTGATTCAGTTCCCGCTCCAGCATGGCGTGGTTATAGCCGAGCCGATTGCGATAACCAGAACCAATCTCTGAACGCATCGCGCGAAATTCCGCTTGGCGCAATGGTGCCGTGCATGCTTGAATCCAAATCACAGCGCTTGTGGCGGAATTGGCAGACGCGCTACCTTGAGGTGGTAGTGGAGAAATCTGTGCAGGTTCGAGTCCTGCCAAGCGCACCATTTTTTCCTTTGTTCGCGTTGTTCAAAATGAAGAACACCAACCGGCGCCGCTTCCTGAAATCCACTGGGACAGCAGCGATCTTCGCGGGCGTCGCGCCGGCATTTCTCCGCGCTCAAGACAAAGCTGGCGCGCGCAATGCCATTATTGGCGAGGGCGCTCACCAATACGAATGTCTGCACGATTGGGGGCAATTACCCGCGCACATCAAATGGGGTGAGACCCACGGCGTGGCCATCGACGGCCAGGGATTTGTCTACATTAAACACCGATCCCACACTCCCGAACCGATGGATGCCATCGTGATTTTTGACGGCAAGGGAAATTATGTCCGTTCCTTCGGCAAAGAATTCCACGGAGGAGGACATGGCATCGATGTCCGCAAAGAAGGCAACGCCGAACACCTCTACTTGAGTGACACGCGAAACGGAGTCGTCGCCAAAACCACTTTGAAAGGCGAGTCGGTCTGGGCAAAGAAACGCCCCGTCGAAACCGGCAAGTACGACGATCCGAAGTCGGCTTACAGCCCGACCAACATTGGCTTCGCAGCCGATGGTGGCTTTTACATCGCCGATGGTTACGGCTCGCACTTCATCCATCAGTACGACAAGGACGCAAAATGGTTGCGTTCATGGGGCGGAATCGGCAACGAACCGGGCCAACTCAAAACGCCCCATGGATTGTGGCTCGATGATCGGCCAGGACGCCAGCCCGCACTCGCCGTGTGCGACCGCGCCAATGCCCGGCTCCAATACTTCACTCCCGATGGCAAGCATGTCGGCTTGGTGAAAGACGTCAGCTTCCCGGCAAACATCGACATTCGCGGCGAACTGATGCTCGTGTCGGATCTTCATGCGCGAGTTACCTTGTTCGACAAGGACAACAAAGTCATCGCCCATCTCGGCAATGATCCCGAATGGACCAAGAAAGTGCTCGCCAATAATTTTGAGCTGCGCCAGATGCCGCAGCTTTGGGAAAAGGGCCGGTTCATTCATCCGCACGACGCTTGCTTCGACCTCGAAGGAAATATCTACGTCGTTGAGTGGGTTCCCACCGGCCGCGTCACCAAACTCCGAAAGCTGGCCTGAAGTGTCCGCCGCAATGTAGCGGCGCTCAATGCAGGATCAGAAATTGATGCGGCTCTCGCATCAACTTCGCATCGAGGTCCAAATAAAAATCCAGCCGCCGATCTGCTTCGGCTTCATCAATTTCCCGCGCCATGAGCCAATACGTTGCGTAGTGATTGCCCTCGGACTCAACAAGGCTGGCGTAAAACCCAGCCAACTCCGCGTCCGTGCGCCGCAACTCATCGCTCGCAGCGAGAATCTGAAATTTCTCACAGGAACGACCCTCGATCAACGCACAACAAATCAAATGATCGATCGCCTGAAAACAAGTTCCCGAACGGATGGCGCGCATCAAGGACCTGATCCACGGACTTGGATATGGCTGC
This sequence comes from Akkermansia muciniphila, assembly GCA_945903605.1. Taxonomy (GTDB): domain Bacteria; phylum Verrucomicrobiota; class Verrucomicrobiia; order Limisphaerales; family UBA1100; genus CAMDOH01. Next base: position 17,670 of record CAMDOH010000001.1, on the reverse strand, counting down.
CCGAAATGAATCCCACGCTTCTGCAAGAGATCGAGCACCAGATTGAAATGCTGAAGCTCTTCGATGGCAATGGCGTTCAATTCGCGCACATAGCCAAAAAGCTCGCGATATTTTTCCAGCGTCAACGCCGTGGTGGCAGCCTTGCGTTCCAAGTGCGCGTGGTCGACCAGCACTGCCGGCAAATTCGCCAGCATTCGTGGCAACCAATCTGCCGAAACTTTTTCGCGCAACATCAACATCGCGCGCGAAGAGTTGCCCAACACAGCGACACAGGCAAGTGGCTCTCTTGCATTCCAATTCGGATGCGGCTCTAATCAAATCATGTATCCGCACATCGCCACGAGTGAAGGCCGACAATGGCAGGCCGGCCCTTACGAAGGCGTCGAGTTGATGGTGTTGCACAAAAACGAGCAGACTGGCGGAGTGACGGTATTGAGAAAATTCAAGGCGGGAACTTCCGTGCCAGCACATACTCATCCACTCACCAACGAATGGGCGTTTGTGCTCTCCGGCGAATGGACAGAGGATGGCCAAACCCATTTGCCGGGCACTTTGTTTTTTGCACCCAAAGGCGTTCAGCACGGACCGCATGTGGCCCGAACTGAAGTGATCAGCCTCACCACATTCGATGGCCCGCTCACGATCGTGTAACTTTTCACGTCAAGCGCCGTATCCTCTTTTGCAATCATGTCAGAAACAACCGCAGCCAACCCAAATCCAGCGCCACAAAAAGACGACTGGCGCAAGCTAGTGGGATTGGCTTTTTCGGGCGCAGTCGTCGCGAGCTTGTGCTGTTTGCCGAGTGTGGTTCTGGTGTTGTTCGGTTTGGCGTCTGTCACTTCGGCAGCAGCATTGTCGGAAAAACTCTATCACGGCCCGGCCCGATTTTTCCTTTACGGAATCAGCAGCGTGTTCGTCGTTGCCGGGCTTGTGGTTTACTTCCGATCTCGAGGAATCTGTACGATTGACGAAGCGCGCCGCCAACGCACTCGCGTCACCAACATCACTCTGCTTGTCGCAATCATCGCTGTTGTTGGCTATCTCGTCTGGAATTATGTCATCTTGGAATTGGCAGGTCGCGGAGTTGGCCTCCCATGGTAATTGCTGCAAAAACTTTCCTGTAGTAAACTCTGAAAAGGAAAAAAATGGGAATGAACCCTCAAACCAGTCTCGCAACACATCGCCGGTCATTTTTGAAAGGTGTGACGGCAGGTGCCCTCGGCGTGGCAGGCAGCCATTGGCTATCATCCCCCTTGATGGCTGCAGCCAAACCGCAATATCGCGGGCCAAACGTCATCCTCATTCGATTCGGCGGCGGAACAAGACCCGCCGAGGCTGTCAATCCGGATCCGAACAAAAACTTCGCACCCTATTTCTACAATGTGCTGGCCAAACGCGGCACGCTTTTCAAAAACATGATGATCGACTCGTTCACGCCGACAGTGGGTGTGGATACCAGTCACGGACAGGGAACGATGTATCTGCTCACTGGCAAATACGAAAAACTCAAAGGGGTGAGCCATGATCCGGACTTCAAAAAGAAACATCCCGCCGTTGATTTGCAGTTGTTCGATGACCGGTTTGAATCAAAGGTGCCCAACTTCTTCGAGTATTTCCGCAAGTCGTTTGATGTTCCCTCGCATCAATCTCTCATCATCAATAGCGAAGACCGCAACAACGAGGAATTCTACACGTACAGCCTGCACGCCGGTTGGGGTATCGACTACAAATGCGAGGCCTTGAGCCTGTACCGGTACAAGACCTGGCTGCTACGCCAAAAGATCGCCGAGGGAAAATGGAAAGACAAGGAACTGGAAAAGAAAAAACAGGAATTGGCGAAGCTTGAAAAGATCGACTTCCGCCGCGAAGAAGCACAGGGACAGATTCCTGAACTCAAACGTTTCTGGGAACGCTGGCGCGCTTATTACGGCGATACAGGATTTGTGAACCCGCGCGGTGACCGCTTGCTCACGGAACTGTCCATCCGCGCAATGAAAGAGATACGGCCCAAACTCATGATGATTAATTTTCAAGATTGCGACTACGTGCACTGGGGCATTGCCAGCCAGTACACGCGCGCAGTGGCCATCATGGACGAGGGACTCAAACAAATCGTCGCCGCCTGCGATGCCGACGAAGAATATCGTGACAACACCATTTTTGTCGTCGTGCCCGATTGCGGTCGCGACAATAACTCGCTCTGTGACGTGCCCTTCCAGCACCACTTCAACACAAAGGCGGCGCACGAGATTTTCTGCCTCATCGCCGGCCCGAAACGGTTCGTCGCACAGGGCAAGTTAATTAAAAGCGCCGTTGATCAGATTCAGGTTGCCAGCACCGTCGGCCAACTCATGGGATTCAAATCCGAACACGCAGAAAACACCGTGCTCGCACCCGCATTCGCATGATTTCAAACACACCTCCTGAGCTCGTCGATCGGGCGCAGGAACCTGTATCGGCACAACCCAAGCCGAAAACATATCCGCTGCCATCGAAGGCATGGCGCGCCTTCATGTGGTGCGTGAAATACTGGATCGGCATGATCTTTTGCCAGTCTCCAACCGGAGCCATGCTGCTCATCGGCTGGACTTATCGACTCGCTCAACGATTCGCGATCCATCATTGGTGGAAACGCAGCAGTCACCAGCGAAACGGCGGACGCTTTACGAGTTTCCTCGCAGAATCGGAAGCTACCGCCGGGCACATCCATTGGCCCAACTGGTTCCTATCGCAAAATTTCAAGAGTCGGCGCAGCCGTGATGAAGGCACGAGTCAAGGAAAGCACGCATGGAATTTTTTCAAGTCACTCACCGGATCCTTGCGACAGAATTTCTGGACCGGCCTGACTGGCATCTTCAACACTTCCGTGTTCATCCTGCCTGCGGGACTGCTCATGTGGTTCGGCTGGTACGATGGCTGGCAAAACTCCTTCAACAAAGGCTACGAAGAATTCTTCGTGGGCGTCTCCATTTCCTGGATTGGAATTTTTCTTTTTATCGCCGCGATGTTTTTGATTCCGATGGCGCAAGCTCGTCAGGCGGCGAGCGGCGATTGGCGGGCGTTCTACAATTTCCGCGTCGTGTGGACCATTGTGCGCGGACAATGGTTCTGGTGTCTGGCACTTGCGCTCGGCTACCTCGCACTGGCGTCTCCGATTCAAGTCATGAAATCGGCACCGATGTACCTCGTTGGCCATCCCGGCCAATCCGAATTATTAACCCCCGAAGGTGCGAAGAAGTATTTGGAAAGCTATTTTTTCTGGTGGTCGATTTACGCATTACCCGCTTATGTCATCCTGCGTATCGTGGCGGCGAAAATCTATGCGCACGGACTGTTGCGCGCGTTGACGGATTCGCACTTGGTTGAGAAAGACCTTTCGCCGTTCGAACAGGAAACGCTTTCACGTTTGAATCTGCTTCACGCCGCTCCGCCTGTTGAACGGCATGTTGGCTGGCGTTTGGTTCTGTGGATGGGAACGCGTGTCGGCCGTGTCACTTCGGGCATCGCGCTTTTCTTCATCTGGTTTGGATTGATCGCCCAGATTTATCTCACCGAATTCCTCAAGCACCATGTTTCAGGCATCGGGTTTTTCAACCAACCGCTCATTCAGCTGCCGTGGATCCACTACATGCCCATTCATATCGAGCATCCATTGACCATGCTGGGAGGGCTGCTGTTGCTGATCCTGGCTGCGATTGTTGCCCGAAAGTTTTGGCACTTCGCCACACTCATGTTCACCAAGCCGCGCGAATTGATCAGCCGTTAAACTCGGCCGAGCATCCGATTAAGCGAGTCGGCAGTCTGATGAACCAGTGCCTCGGGATAATGCGCGTAGGGATGGAAGTATTCGAACGTGAGGTAACCGCGATAATCAATCGCGTCGAAAGCCTCCATCACCGCCGGCCAATTCGTCGTGCCGTCGAGCAGCGGCCGGAACGATTCCAAAGAGTAATCGGTTCCTTTTTTTGTGAACTCTTTCAGGTGAACATTTTTGATCCGCTTGCCGAGCTGCGATATCCAATGCTCGGGAAACTGAAACATCATGATGTTGCCTGTGTCGAAATGAACACGCAGCCGGTCGCTGTGAAATCCATCCACGAATGAAATCATTTCCTGCGGCGTCATCAAGTACCCATTGAAAAAGATGTTTTCGATGTTGAGCGAGACTCCGAGTTTCTCGGCCGTCGGCAGTAATTTACCAACTGCTTCGCGGGCGCGCTTGTCGCAAATGTCGTTCGGCACCGGCTCATAATCCGTCCGCCAAGGAATGTGAACCGCTCCGGGAACGACCAGCAGATTTTCCACACCCAAGTCATGCGCCGCGCGCGTCATTTTCTCCGCCAACTCAATTCCACGGGCGCGTCGAGCGGGTTCATTCGCTGTCAACGGATATGGCCAGAACAGAAACGAGCACAGCCCGCTGATAGAAATCCCAATCCGGTCGGCCATCTTGCGGATGGCGACAAACTCTTTGGTACCCGCCTTTGGCGAAAGGTCATTGTCCAAATCGTAATTCAACTCGATGCCATCAAACCCCGCCGCTTTGGCAAGCTTCATGCATTCTTCCAGATTCATTCGTTCGGGATATGGAAAGGCCCACTGGTTGATCGACTTCTTCATGTCGAACCGCTTCGGTGAAGCGCGGCGAGCGTCGAGTCCGGGTTTTATCTGGGCCGGCGCAGCATTGATAAATGCAGCTGCCCCTCCCGCGGCGGCCAACGCCGAACTGATCGCAGCGCGTCTGGAAACACCCGATGATGTTGGGAAATCAGAATTGGGATTCATGGCGAATGGTGGAACTGTTAAAGGCTGGCATCCGATAAGGTTGTCCGCAAGAGCGAAGCAATGTGCGGATAAATCCCTCTTGTCCGCATGTCAGTGAAGACTACCGTGAGCACGGTGGCACAAGTGAGGTTGACCCGATCCAGAATCGCGATGGCGGCTGCGTTGTTTTTTCCAGCAGCATTGATTTGCTTTGGACAGCTTCAACAACCCGCTCCGCTCGCGACGCAAGAAGATCCGGATCTGAATTATCGATTGGCATTGAGCCATTACGTCAACCGCCACGACCTCCTCAGACTTGCCGAAGCCATCAAACTGCTCAGTTCCGCTGCCGATTCTGGCCATGCCAAGGCGCAAGGTTTACTCGGACTTTGTTTCGCCACCGGACAGGGAGTCGTGAAAGATCCCGTCGCTGCAGCGCTGTGGCTGCGAAAGGCAGCGGATAAAAACGATGCCATCGCGCAGTATAGTTTGGGCAATCTGCTAGCCAATGGGACCGGAGGCGAAACGAATGCGCCCGAAGCAGCACTCTTGTTTCGCAAAGCCGCAGAACAAGGCCACGCTGCGGCACAACACAATTTGGCTGCCGCCATCGAATCGGGCCGAGGCGTGAGTGCCAACGCGACTGAAGCGGCCGCTTGGTACAAACGCTCCGCTCAACAAGGATTCGCTCAATCGCAGACCGCGTATGGAATGATGCTCTCCAGTGGTCGCGGCATTCCCAAGAATATGGTTGAAGCCGCGCAGTGGTATCAAAAAGCGGCTGAGACTGGCTATGCTCAAGCACAGTTTCTACTCGGAGTGAGTTACTTTTTTGGCTACGGCATCGCTGAAGATCTGGTTCAATCCTACAAATGGCTGGATCTCGCCGCATCGCAAAAACACGCCGATGCTCTCCAGCATCAACGCACGGTCGAAGCCAAACTCACACCCGAGCAAAAAACCGAGGCGCAAAAACTAGTCAAACTGTTCCGCCAAGTCCAATCGACCAAACCCAACATCACAAGCGCCGAACCGAGCCTGCCCACAAAACTGAGCGGGATGGCCACAGGCACAGGCGTCTTCATTACCGATGACGGATATTTACTCACGAGCCACCACGTCGTAGCGGACGCGCTGCGATGCGAGGTGCTCACAAAATCGGGCCGAGTCGTCGCCCGCGTTGTAAAGTCGAGCCTGACAAACGATCTCGCCGTCTTGCAAATCGAAGGCCGACATAAGCCAATCGCACTGGGTGATAGCACGGCTATTCGACTTGGCCATCAGGTTTTCACAGTGGGATTCCCAAATGTGACCGTACAAGGGCTGGAACCGAAATTCACCGATGGCCGGATCAACGGGCTTTCCGGAATGTTGGATGACCCTCGCCATTTCCAAATCAGCGTGCCTGTGCAACCCGGCAATTCGGGCGGCGCACTGGTAAATGACCATGGCCAAGTCATTGGCATCGTCACGTTCCGCCTCGACGACCTCAAAACATTCCAACTCACTGGCTCGTTACCTCAAAATGTCAGCTACGCTTTGAAAAGCGCGCTGGCCGCTGAATTCATCAAGTCGATCCCGGAACTTGCAGGCAAACTTCCCTTGGGCATTCCGGTACAAAACCGTTCCTTCGAAGACATCGTCAAGTCCGCGCAAGACGCCTCTGCCCTGATACTCACATATCGCTAGAAAACTGTGAATAAGTTGTTGACAACTTATTCACATCCCGCCAGCATGACCTTCCCTTACAAGGAGGGAGATTGTCATGAAATTGAATTGCGAATCGGCACGACCTTTTTTGATGTGGCTTGCGGTGGCTGTTTTTGCGGTACTTTGTTCCGGCTGCGAATCTCCAAAGAAAACCGCCATCATTGATTTGGACCCTCAGGAAGTGGAAGGCCAGCTTTCGCTGGCCTATAAATACTACCTTGGCGAGGAGATTGAATTTAACCAGAAACGGGCGGCTGAACTGTTCCTAAAAGCAGCGAGCAAAGGCAATTCTGAAGCGCAGTTTGCCTTGGGTTGCATGCACCAAAACGGCCAGGGACACCCACAGAATTACATGGAGGCGGTCAAATGGTATTTGGAAGCGGCGCGCCAAGGCCACGCCAATGCCCAGTATCTGCTCGGCCTTTCCTATAAGGAAGGAAGCGGCGTGTCACGCGATATGCTTGAGTCTTTCAAATGGCTTCACCTCGCCGCTGAACAGGGAGTACCCGAACACGTCGAAGCTCGGAACCAGCTTGCACTATTGTTGACTCCGGACCTCGTGGTGGAAGGCAAACGCCGCGCTGTGCAATTCCGCGAAAAAGAATTGAACTAGCCTGATTTCCCGAGCCGATTGCAAATCGCATCGGCATCGAACACGCAGCCGCCCCAAGTTCCCCCGCTGATTTGCTGAAGCGCAGCCCACATTCGCGTGTCGCTGGGCAAATTCGGATTGGCCGCGAGGTCATCTCTCATAGGACGTGCGGCAAGAATTTGCGCACCCTCCTCTGCACTGAACTTTTGGCCTGACTCACCTATAAAATTCACACGCCCCGTGTTTGCATTGCGATCAATTTCAATTTGAATCACATCGCCATCGCGTAATTTACCAATAGGTCCGCCGGCCAATGCCTCCGGCCCCACATGCCCGATACAAGCCCCGGTGGAGACTCCGCTGAAACGCGCATCGGTGATCAGCGCTACATGTTTTCCGAATGGCAAATGCTTGAGCGCACTCGTCACCTGATAGGTCTCTTCCATCCCAGTCCCCATCGGGCCAATACCAGCGAGCACCATCACATCGCCGGCCTGAATACGCTTTTCTTTGATGGCCAGAATCGCCGCTTTCTCGCTGGTGAAAACTCGCGCCGATCCTACCTTGCGATAAACTCCATCGGAATCCACCACACTGGAATCGATCGCCGTTCCCTTTATCAGCGCGCCCTCGGGACAAATATTCCCGCGCGGAAATGCGACCGTACTCGTCATCCCTCGCATCTTGGCTTTCTCTGGCGACATGATCACGTCATCCGCTTCCACGCCGTCATTCAACTTGAGTAACTCACGGAAACGAACCCGTCTCTCCGACTTTTCCCATTCGTCAAGATTCTCTCCCAACGTCCGCCCCGTGACCGTCAATACGTCCAGTTTCAGCAGACCCAACTTTTGCAGATGCAGCATCACTTCCGGCACACCGCCCGCGAGAAACACGCGCACTGTCGGGTGATGCACCGGTCCGTTGGGCAACACGCTCACAATTCGAGGCACCTTTGCATTCACATCGATCCAATCCTCAACCGTCGGTCGGCGCAACCCAGCAGCATGGGCTATGGCTGGGACATGAAGAATCAGATTCGTCGATCCACCGAATGCTGCGTGGACAACCATCGCATTGTGAATCGCGGCGTCCGTCAACACATCGCGCATCTTCAATCCACGTCGTTCCAACTCGACAACAGCGCGCGCAGATTGCACCGCCATATCCATCCAAACAGCCTCGCCCGATGGAGCCAAAGCTGAATGTGGCAACGACATTCCCAGTGCTTCGCCGACGACTTGTGAAGTCGCAGCCGTCCCCAAAAACTGGCAGCCGCCGCCCGGCGTTCCGCAGGCGCGACAGCCCAAATCAGCCGCCTCATCTAGTGTGACCAACCCATGCGAATATCTCGCGCCGAGAGTCTGCACTGCACCTGCATCCTCGCCGTTTATTGGCGGCAGCGTCACGCCGCCGGGCACGAGCACGCACGGAAGATTGGGCGTCCCTGCCAATGCCATCATCATTGCCGGAAGCCCTTTGTCGCACGTCGCAATTCCGAGCACACCCGAACGAACAGGTAGCGATCGGATGAGTCGGCGGAACAACTGCGCGGCGTCGTTACGATACGGCAGGCTATCAAACATCCCTGTCGTGCCCTGCGTACGGCCATCGCAAGGATCAGAACAATAAGCAGCGAACGGGATCGTTTTCAGGTTGCGAAACTCGCGCGCCGCCGCTTCCAGCAGCAGGCCGATTTCCCAATGGCCTGTGTGATAGCCAAGCGCGATGGGCTGTCCATCAGGAGCGCGCAATCCGCCCTGCGTGCTGAGAATCAGAAATTGTTTGCGACCGAATTCGCTGGGATCCCAGCCCATCCCTGCATTTTGCGTCCAACCAAAAAGATTGCCGCTGGGCTGGTTCAGCAGGATGTCCTCATTCACCGGCAACTTGCCGGAAGGCCCAGTGGCCTTGGTGCGCAGTTGATAAATATCTTCGCCAATCATTGGATTTGATTTTGAATTTCAGAGTTTGCCTGACGCGATGGACGCCACCCAATGAGCAACGCCGCCAAACCGATTAGCGGAACACAGCCGACCAAGGCGATGCCGAGATCGTAGGATTTTGTTTGATCGATGAGCCGGCCAAAAAGTTTCTGTAACGGCGATGAAACGATCCACGCAAATGCACCGAGCAATCCGGTGACTTTGCCCATGTCGGAAATGCTCAACTCTTGCATGAACGAATAGTAGCAAGGGAAAAGCCCCAGTGAACCAGCGGCGACTATCAACAGGACGGCGAGTAACGCGGTGCCGTGCGGCAATTGGGAGACGAGCACCGTCAACGATGTCAAGATCGCGCAGACGCCAAATACCCAACAGCGTGAAGCGTGAATGCTCCATCCGCGTCTTGCCAACCACAGCGTCACCGCGCCTGCTGTGAGACAACCGACATCGGTGGCGATATAATAAACCGAGTTGAAATAGAGCGCTTGTGATTCAGTGTACCCACGGCCTTCTTGGAGGAATTTTGGCAGCCAAGCGCGAACCAATTGCCAGCACACATTGATGCAGGCGACCACCACGAGCAGCACCAAGAAGCGCCGACTGAAGATCGCTTCGAATAAATGGTGCGGCGACCATTTTGAAGCCGGCCCAACGCCTGCATTTTTTTCAGGTTCAATTTCCACGCGTCGCATCATCCAGATCCAAAAAACGATCCAAATCGCTCCGACGCCGGCGATCACTTGAAAGGGTTGCCTCCACGCACCGGGTTCTGAATGGCCTGCAAGCATCCATTGCATGATGAGCGGCGTGGCGATGGCACCGATTGACGCGCCACTTTGCAGGACACTGTTCCCCAGTGTGCGTTCGTCGCGTGAGAGCAGTCGTTGAGTGGTCTTCAATGCGCAAGGCCAATGACCTGCTTCGAAGAAACCCAGCACGGTGCGACACAATAGAAGTTCATCGTATGAAGTCGTGCTCGCCGTCATGAATCCGGCTGCAGACCACAAAGCGAGCACGCAAGGATACAGCCAGCGGACGCTGACATGATCCACGAGAAACCCGAATCCGATCGATCCGCAGGCAAACGCCAAACCAAAGTGCGTCTCCAAACTGCCGTACTGTTCGTTATTGAGACCGTATTCGTTGGTGATCCGGACAGCGACATTGGCCAGAGTTTGCCGGTCCATGTAGTTGATCATGGTGGCAAAGAGCAGCAACCCGCTTACCCACCATCGCCAACTCGAAGCCTGTGCTGGCGTGGACTGCGTTGATTTCGAGCCGATCATCCGTTCCAGCTTTTGCCATCCCACCGAAGCGTACGATTGAGGAGGTCAACGACATCATCGGTAAACACGCTGAAAAGTGTTTCGCCTTTCTCGGCAGTGGCGTGCCGAGGGTCGCCAATGTGACCGGGCGCAGTTCGATCCTTGGTGATCCAGCCGCGACTTGCCGGCTCAAAAGGATTCCCAAATTCGACTGGCTTGACACGTTTGAGATCCCCCACAAGTTGAGGCGCGATACGGAGCATCATGGAGGTTTCCCATTCGCAAGCGTGGCCCATGTGCGTCTGTTTGATGGCTCGGTTCACTTCATGCGGCTTGCCGCCCAATCCCCAGTACGTCGTGAACAGAAGAAGCAAATCCTTGCGCTGGCGGTGTCGCTGACGCACTTCAAACACAGTCTGTTTGCCGGGCACATCGTTGCCGCCGTGGCCGTTGACCAGAATCAGCCGCTTGAATCCGTGCTGGATGAAGTTTTCCAACAGCCCCGAAAGGAGATCGAGATAAACGCGCGGAGGTGCTGAAAGCGTGCCGGAAAAATCGAGGTGATGATCGGAGTTGCCGAGCCACTGGAGCGGCGCGAAGACGACACGTTTGTGCAATTGCGATTCTGTCCGGCGAATGATCTCGCCCAACAGCATGCTGTCGGTAAAGAGCGGCATGTGGCGGCCATGTTGTTCGAGCGCAGCCACAGGAAACACGATGGGGGTATCCTTGCTCAACGCGGCAAGGTCAGTCCACTTGAGGTTGGCGAGGTACATGCGCGGTTGTCTTAATCGACTGGACGAATCCGCACAAGCGCGAATGCCCGCCGCATCATCGTTGATGTTCTGGAAAGTCGCGCTGGTAACGCTTGAGCAACGCGGGCACATCGTTGGGCACGATGTAGATTTTGCCGCGCACATCAAGTCGTTGTCCGGGATTCAAACCACCGAGCCGAAAGTCGGAATGCAAACAGCGCGCCACTCCCTGAAATAATTCCTGATACGGTTCCCAAGCGCTGGCCCAAATTAGTTTTTCATCGCCGCTGAAGCAACCGATGAGTCCGTTGCTCGTGACGTTTTTCGAGAGCGGTCGCGGATTGACATCGTTTCTCGGCACATTTTTCGGACACCAGACTTGACCGGGAATGTAGCGGGCCTCCTTGGCCCAATCAGCTGTCGGCATCCGCTTGAGTTTCCCGTCAAGAAAGATAAAACACTTCGGCAAGTAATCATCGATGTTCTTGCTCGCAGAATCATTGAAGCCTGTGAACGCACCTAATCGCACGCAGGGCTGCGACCAATGCGCCTCCGAACGCACCTTGCCGGGATTATGCGCCTTGAGCAGAAACGACACTTCATCGGACTTGGCCGTGATGGTGTGCTCCACCGTCACGCCGTCGGCGAGCACATCGCGCAGCTTCATCGTCTTTCGATCGGCACTGATTGAGATGAGTTCGTTGGTATGTTTGATGACGGTGTGCTTGATCCAATCGGCTTCGGTCGATCCGGCCCGGCAATAAGCCTCGAGATAATGGATGCGGATTTCTCCGCCGGGAATGTGCGCGCCTTGAATGATCAGATAATTCTTTTCTCGCGCAAGAGTGAGTTCGTCCGCTTGGATGGTTTGAAATAGGAGAGCAACGAGTGCGAACATCAACGGGGTTCTCATGCGCCCATCGTCTCAAACAACACGGCGCGTGGCAACGCAGCGTTGCCTGGCCGCAGATCGTTTGTTAATCTGCCAGAATGAACCTGAGTAACCGCCGTGCATTCATTTCCCAACTGGGTGTCATGGCAGCGATGCCATTGGCACTGGCTGCAGATCGCAAAGTGGATGCGTCATGGACGCTTGGATTCAGCCTGTACGGAATGAAGTCACTCAAAGCGGAAGATGCGTTGAGCACTCTCTCAAAGATGGGTTACGATTCGATTGAGTTTTTTGTTCAGGACGGCGGCGATTTGAAACCTGAAACCGTCGCAGTTTCGCGGCGGCAGGAACTGCGAAAATTGCTTGCGGGACTTTCCCTCAAGCTCACTTCACTTCTCGAGAATCTGAATTCGGCGGATGCCACGAAACAGGTGGAGATGAATGAAAAGATTCGTCTCGCTGCCGATCTTGGACACTCCATCTCACCGGAAGCGCCGCCGTTCATCAACACAGGCCTCGCGGGGAATTGGGAGAAAGACAAAGAAATGATCCGCGACCGCGTTGCTGCGTGGGCGAAGACGGCTGCGAGCACGAAGACAATCCTGCTCGTGAAGCCGCATCGAATGAGCACATTCAACAGTGCCGAACAAGCGCTCTGGCTGCTCGATCAGATCAAGAATCCTTGGCTGAAGTTAAATTTTGATCCGAGTCATTTCGTTTTGCGCGATCAGTCCCTGCGCGACTCACTCGAAAAAATGATTCCGCACACGAAGTTCGTGCACGTCAAAGACGCACGCATGGAAAATGGGAAGGCTGTGTTCACCCTTCCGGGCGAGTCGGGCAATGTGGATTATCCGGCGCTATTCCGGCAACTCGCCAAAGGGGGCTATCGCGGCGACATCAATGTGGAGGTCAGCAGCATGGTTTCGCGATTACCCGACTACGATGCCGTACGCGCCGCCAAATCGAGCTACGAGAAAATGGCTGCTGCACTTCGCGAAGCAGGCATTCAGCGCCCGCGCAAATCCTGACTTCGGTCCCCTTTGCGGATTTGAATTATTTGGCAACTCTGCCAGTCTTTGTTTCGGATGAACGGAACGCGAAAACAGAATTGCGCCGGGCCTTTGAGCCGACGGAGTTTTCTGGAGATTGGCGCGCTGTCACTTGGCGGACTCGGGCTGAGCCGTTTTTTGGAAATCGATGCCATCGCCAAAGCTGCTGGCAAACAGTTGGGCGATAAATCAGTGATCTTTGTCTGGCTTCCCGGCGGCCCGCCGCACATGGAGATGTACGATATGAAGCCGAATGCCCCGGCGGAATACCGTGGCATTTTCAATCCGATCAAGACGAATGTTCCCGGAACGGAAGTCTGCGAACTGCTGCCTCTCCACGCGAAATGCGCAGACAAGTTCAACATCATCCGTTCGATGCACCACGATTTCGCTGATCATGGCGGCGGCCACAAGCGATTCATGACCGGCCGCATCCCTGCCACGCCGACGGATTTTGTGAACGATGCGCCGGCGGTCACGTCGATCGTCACAAAATATTTTTCATCGAAAGCTGGAAACGGCATGCCGCCCTGTGTTGCTGGCGCCGATGGTGGCCGTGCGGGCATTGACGTGTTCAGCCTTGGGGCGGCTTACCTTGGATCATCGCAAACCCCGTTCATGGTGGCTGGCGACCCCAGCTCGCCCACGTTCAAAGTGGAAAATCTCGGCCTCACGCCCGACATGGAGGCGCGACTGGGCGACCGATTGCATTTGATGAGGAGCGTTGACCGGCTCCGGCGCGACGCCGATCAGAGCGGGTTGATGGAGACGATGGATTTACAAAGCCAGCGCGCCTTCAGCCTGTTGACGAGCGCGAAGGTTCGCGAGGCGTTCGATCTGAGCCGCGAACCGGTGAAGACTCGTGAACGCTACGGAATGCACGCCTTTGGTCAACGCGGCTTGATGGCGCGTCGGCTCGTTGAGGCCGGTTGCAAATTTGTCACGATGGTTTGGGAAAATCCCGGTGGCAAGATGCCGACCAACTGCACGTACAATTGGGATTCGCACGCGGTGAATTGCCACATCTTTGATGACGCGCGCTGGCGTTTTCCTTACTACGATCAAGCTGTCACAGCGTTAATCGAGGATCTTCATTCACGCGGGCTGAACAAGGAAGTGCTGTTGGTTGTCACCGGCGAATTCGGCCGGACACCACGGTTGAACACTCAGCAGGGAACGCAGACTGCCATTGGCCAACCCGGCCGCGACCACTGGCCGCAGGCATTTTCGTTGCTCGTTTCCGGTGGCGGCATGCGCACCGGACAAGTCATCGGCTCGACCAATAGCAAAGGAGAACATCCTGTGGATCGCCCCTTCACGCCGAATGATCTTTGGGCCACCGTTTATCAGCATCTCGGCATTGATCAAGAGATGACATTCCCAGACCATCAAGGCCGCCCCATGTCCATCCTGCCATTCGGCACGCCGATCAAGGAAATCCTCCCAGTCGGCTCATGAAGTTTCGCGCAATTCTGGTTGCCTGCATCTGTGCCGCGCTCCTGTCCATTGCCGATGACATCGCGATGAAACCGGCGCGACCCGGTGTGTTTCAAATTCCCATTCTCCAGCAGCAACTCCAACGCTTGCAAATCGAAGCGGGCGCGCTTTTCAAACAGGGCAAGTTTGCTGAGGCCGAAAAAAAGAGTGAGGAAGCCGTGCGGCTCATGCCAGATTTTCCCGTTCCACATTACAACCTTGCATGCATGCTGGCGTTGCAGGGCAAGACCGAGCTGGCACTGGAACGGCTGACCAAAGCGGTGGAACTGGGCTTCAGCAATCCCGATCACATTTTGCGTGACCCCGATTGGGAGAAGCTGCGTGACGATGATCGATTTAAAAAGATCGTCGATCGTTCCAGGGAAAAACCAAAGCCGAATCCGGCTCTCCAGTTCAACATCACACTCGGTGCAGTGTCCAATGCAGTGGCACACGTCACCGAGACAAACTCGATGTGGAGTCCCGAAGGTATTTTCCGCATCTACTTCCAGATTCCCGCCAGCACCAACGCAGCGCTCCCCATCATCAAAGGACGAGGCGAGGCAGGCGACTTGTTGCGCCAATGGCAGAAGGAAGGAACGGCGGCCGGCAACCACGGCGATTTTTACGACAATCACGACACGGATCATTCGAACATGGATTATGCTGGTTTCCCGCAACTCACGCGGATCGAGTATTCGAAAGAGGCGCTGGAAGCCCGGCTGCATCACGGAGCGCAAGCCAACCTGCTATTCAATCAAATCACGATTGGCAATTCATCCACCGCACTGGTCAGCGGTCCATTCTGGCGCAGCCAACCGCGATTCATTCATCTGAATCTCGGCCGCGCACCGTTTCTGTATTCCCAATACACGGCTAACCAACTTTATTTTTACCCAGAACATCGCGACCATGATCTTGGTAGAAATGGCAAGCCGCCCAACGCCGAAACAAAGGACGGCGGTTTTGGCGATGTGTATCCGTTCAACTCGCCCTACATGATCATCTCGCAAGGGTCTTCTGGATCGGACATCGCGTTCATGGACGCCACCACGTGCGCGTTGGCTGCATTTCGGCCTGAAGTCAAAACCCTGCTGGCACGCACAGGCACGTTGATGCCCGCTGTCCAGATGGTGTTCCGCAATTCAAACAAGCCAGTCGCAAAAACGGAGGATTATCTGACTGGCAAAGCGCATCCGACTGTCTTCGAAAGCAAGAATCTTGATGTGCCGCGAATGGTAAAACTTGCGCACAGTTTCACGACCAACAGCATCCCGCCCATGATTCAACTTCGCGCAATCGAGGAAGACTCTTCCATTCTCGGCGTCGATTATTTTGACGTGGCCGAACGCGAACGATTGTTCGACACACCTTGTGCCATTGCACGAGTTCATCATTCCACCCGATTGATTCGCCGCATGGTGATCAGCGCCGAGTCGAGCAAAGACATCACCGGCAGACCGCTCACATTCCATTGGTCAGTGCTTCGCGGAGATGCGGACCGCATCAAAATCAACAAGCTCAATCCGGCAGGATCGCGAGTCGAATTGCTCGTGCCCTGGCAGGAACGAAAGCCCAGCTTGCCCGGCGCATCCATCGAGTCCACCCGCGTGGACATCGGCGCATTCGTCCATAATGGAGAATACTATTCCGCGCCGGGATTCGTCTCCATCTATTCCCTCGAGAATGAGCACCGCGAATATCACGCCCACGGCACGATCAAAATCATGGACTATGATCATCCCGATAAGCGGGACAATTACGTTGATCCAGTTCTGTTCGCTGCCAAGCGATGGCGGGACGAATATCACTACGACGCAATTGGCAAATTGACCGGATGGACGAGAAATCGCGGAGCTGAAAGGGAGGAGTTTTCCGCAGACGGCAGTCTGATTTTGAAACGCGACGACTTAAATCGGCCAATCGAAACTCAACGCGTGCGGTACACCGCACTCAACGAACCGAACAAAGCACCTGTGCTTGTGCAGGAAAAAACACCGATAATCCAACAGCGCCAGTACAAGGATAAATCGGATCGGGTTGGCACCGTCCGTGAAAACTGATCCCGTTCAAATCACCGTGTTGTGAGGGACGACACCGCCCTTTGGAATGATCACAATGCCGTCCCGAATGAAATAATGCGCGTGATCGACGTGCTCAGGTTTGCCATCGGGAGTGATCACGCAGTTGTTTCCAATCCGAGCATTCTTGTCGATGATCGCATTCTCAATCCGGCAGTTTGATCCGATGCCAATCCGCGGCCGACCGATCTCCACATTCTTCATGATGGAATCGGCCGACTCATAATAGTCAGCCCCCAGCGCGACGACCCGGCGAAGATGCGACTGCTCTCCGACAATCGTGCGAATTCCCAACACAGAATAAATCATTTCCGCGCGATTGATGATGCAGCCATCGGCGATGACGGCGTGGTCGATGGTCGCGCCATTTATTTTCGATGCGGGCAGAAAGCGCGGCCGTGTGTACACCGGCGCTTCCATGTCGAAAAAATTGAACCGGGGCAGCTCATTCACGATGTCCAGATTCGCATCGAAGAAAGACCGAATCGTTCCGACATCCTCCCAGTAACCTTGATAGACATGCGAGAACACTTTGCAGGAATCAATCGCAAGCGGGATGATGTGTTTGCCAAAATCTTTCAGATCGTTGTCCAGCAGCTGCGTCAGGACGCTCCTATTGAAAACGTAAATCCCCATCGAAGCCAGATACTCCTCGTGCGGATTTGAAATCCCCAACTCTTTCATGGCATTCGGATCCAGCTTCAGGGAGTCGAGCACCTCCGGGTCTTTCGGCTTCTCGACAAATCGAACAATCTGACGGTTCGAATCAATCTGCATGATGCCGAGCGAACCGGCAGCATCTTTTGGCATCGGTTTGGTTGCGATGCTCACGTCCGCTCCCGATTCAACGTGCTGCGCCAGCAAATCGCGAAAATCCATTTTATAAAGCTGATCACCGCTCAGAATTAAAATGTAGTCAAACCGGTGATTGAGCAGATGGATGAAATTCTTTCGCACCGCATCGGCCGTGCCCTGATACCACGACGTATCCGTGATCGTCTGTTCCGCGGCAAGGATGTGAACGAAACCCTTTGAAAAGGAATCGAACTTGAACGTCTGCGTCAGATGCCGGTGCAACGATGCGGAATTGAACTGAGTCAGCAGATAAATCCGGGCCAAATCCGAATTCAGACAATT